>JAGBZV010000044.1 GCA_017628075.1 Clostridia bacterium | reverse complement strand
GGGCAGGAGGATGCCGCTGCACACATCCGCGCGGTATACGATCTGTGAAATGGTCGGATGTGCGTGAGAATTACGCCTTCCGTGCGCGATTTGCCCGAACCCTCTTGCAATCATCCGGATTCCGTGTTATAATATATGAATAAAACGACAGAAAGGAATATCAATATGAAAATTATTGTCTGTGAAAACTATCAGGAAATGTCCTCCCGTGCCGCTGAGATCATTGCCGATCTCGTCAAGGCAAAGCCGAGCTGCGTGCTCGGTCTTGCAACCGGCTCTACGCCCGTTGGTATGTACCGTGAGCTGATTGCAAAGACAGCTGCCGGTGAGATCAGCTTCCGGGATGTGACTACCTACAATCTGGACGAATATTATCCTATTGCTCCGACGCACGAGCAGTCGTATCGCTATTTTATGAATGAAAATCTGTTTTCGCACATCGACATCGATCCCGAGAGAACCTTCGTTCCCAACGGTCTGACGGAAAATCCCGAGGAGGAGGGTGCGGCGTACGATGCAGCGATTGAGGCTGCGGGCGGAATTGATCTGCAGGTGCTCGGTATCGGTCAAAACGGTCACATCGCATTCAACGAGCCGGACGAAGCACTGATCGCAGGCACGCACATTACTGCGCTGACCGAGGATACGATCGATGCCAACTCCAGATTCTTTGCATCCCGCGATGACGTTCCGACACGCGCATTTACGATGGGTATTGGATCCATCATGAAGGCAAAGAAGATCATTCTGCTTGCAAACGGTGCAAACAAGCACGCCGCAATCGCGCAGATGCTCGACGATAAGATCACGACCGCGTGCCCTGCTACCTTCCTGAAGGCTCACGCTGACGTGTATCTGATCTGTGACACGGCTGCATACAACGGCTGATCAAAAAAGATCGGGCGTCGGCACATATGTGCCGACGCCCGAGTTGCGTCTGTACGACTATATTATTGCAAGGGATGCGGTCAGGGCTTCTCAATAGGTTCTTTGGGGCGCTCAAAGGTGATTTCCGCAGGGATGACGACACCGTTTTCAAAGCCGTAGCGGATCAGCAGGGTTTCATTGGCAAAGCCGTTCTCCTGCGACGTGCACATAGGCCGCACCCGGCAGAAAAGCACGCCGTGCTCAACGAAATAATCACAGCGGCGCGTAAAGTCGGGAAGCGTGAGAAAATCCTCCTCGGCCGAATCTGTAAACTGATCCTTGCTGATGCGGAAATCCGCACCGCCAATGCGGATGCTCCAATGCGTGCCGTCGTCTTCCGTGGAAACGAAACGCGCGAGGATATCCTTAACCGGTGTTACGAAAATCTCGTTTCCCGTCATGCCGTCAAACACACGCGCCTCCTCTAACTCGTCGTCTACGGTATGCAGAATTACGCGGTTGAGGCTGTCCGTGCCGTCTAAGGCAAGCAGGTGCAGCTCAGCCCAAAGTGCGGGATCGCGCGGAAGCTTGATCGTGATATCATCTGCATCGTCCACGGAGAAGGTGAATGAGAAATCCTTTGGTATATTGGGCTCTGTAACCGTGCTGCTTGTGTCTGTGGGGTGTTTTGTATCGTTGCCTGTGCTGCTTGGAAGCTCAACACGCTCCGGGGTGCACGCGGTAAGTGCACAGATGAGGAGCATAAGGCTTACAAGCAAGGCAGAGGTTCTGTATCTGTTCATGTGAAAACGCTTTCGCGCATCGAAAGCATCCTTTCCCGTGGAAGAAACGGTCTGCGCCCGGGCTGTATGGAACGTGGTGCGCGGGGCTCGTATCCTCACACGATTCTGAATATCATTATAGCGCAAAATTATGAAGAAATAAACCCGCCGCGGTCGCAAATACCGTGGCGGGGAAATATTTTACAATTTTGTGACAGGTTATTCAAATATCGGACGAATTTCCGCCAAAGAGGGATATAAGGCGTCAGACGGGGGACGTCCGCGCGCCGGATGCTTACTCCGTCCAGCCGAGGGTGGCTGCCATCACGGCCTTGATGGTATGCATTCTGTTTTCCGCTTCTGCAAAAACGATGGAGGACTCGGATTCAAAGACCTCGTCTGTGACCTCCATAGCATCGCGCTGGAAGCGCTCACCCATTTCACGGCCGACACCGGTATCGAGATTGTGATATGCGGGCAGGCAGTGCATGAATACCGTGTCGTCCTTGCCGGTCATTGCCATAAGTGCGGTGTTGACCTGATAGGGGGAGAGCTCACGGATGCGTTCCTCCCATACCTCGACAGGCTCACCCATGGAAACCCATACGTCGGTGTAAATCACGTCGGCGCCGGCAACGGCTTCCTTGGGATCCTCGATAAAGCGCAGCTTGGCACCCGAAGCCTTTGCCTCCTCAAGACACTTATCAATGAGTGCCTGATCGGGGAAGTACGCGCGCGGTGCACACGCGGTGAAGTTGACACCCATCTTTGCACAACCGATCATCAGCGAATTGCCCATATTGTAGCGCGCATCGCCCATATAGACGAAATTGATGCCGGAAAGACGTCCGAACTGCTCTCGGATGGTAAGGAAATCTGCAAGGATCTGCGTAGGATGGTACTCGTTGGTCAGACCGTTCCAAACGGGAACCTTGGAATACTGTGCAAGCTCCTCAACGATCTCCTGGCCGTAGCCGCGGTACTCGATACCGTCGTACATTCCGGCAAGCACACGGGCGGTGTCTGCGATGGTTTCCTTCTGGCCGATCTGGGACGCCTTGGGATCGAGGTAGGTGGTGGACATACCGAGGTCGTGTGCGGCGACCTCAAAGGCACAGCGGGTGCGTGTGGAGGTCTTTTCGAAAATCAGCGCAACGTTGCGCCCGGTGAGTGTGTTATGAGGGATATGCGCCTTTTTCAGCGCCTTGAAATGTGCTGCGAGATCGATCATCGCGCCGATTTCCTCGGCTGTGAAATCAAGCAGGCACAGAAAGTCACGTCCAATCAGGGATGCAGGATAATTCATAGCAATGCTCCTTAATATCAAAAGATAGTTAATTATACCATTTCCTTATCCCATTGTCAAGATATGCGTAAAAAAATGTGAATTTTGTAAGCGAAGGATGCCGGTCACAGTGTTTTCGCAGGTGAGCAGCGTCTGTTACAAATTTTACCAAACCACTTGATTTCGCCGGGAAAGTATGATATAATAAACATTGGTGATACTGAATGGCACACCCCGAATTTAGGAGGAATTGCTATGAAATTCAGAATTACCGCAGCGCTTCTTGCGCTTTTTCTCATTGCCGGAGCATCCCAGATGACCGCGTGTACGGGCATGGGGCAGTCCGAGGATGATAGCAGCGGCTCCGATTCTGCGTCCCTGGATACTGAGGATACGCAAGAGGACTCACAGACGTCGCTGTATCAAGCGGAGCTACCTGCCGGACTTGACTACGGCGGAGCAGCCTTTCACATCGTCACCTACGACACCTCCAATGCAACGTGGTACGACGTTGATTTTTCTGCCACCGGAGAGACCGGAGATACGCTCAACGATGCGGCCTACCGACGTATGACGGAGGTGGAGCGCCTGCTTAATATTGATATCGTTGCCAATCCGTCTGCCGAATACGGAAACGCACTGATCAGAAAAAGCGTGCTTGCCAACGACGGCTTATACGATTGCGGCTTTGTCAATACCCATGCGGCAACGACGCTTGCCGAGGAGGAGCTCCTTTTGGATCTTTACGATATCGAAACGCTGGATCTTTCAGCGCCGTGGTGGGATCCAAACGCAGTGAATGATCTGACCGTCGGAGGACGGCTGTTTATGGTCACGGGTGACATCTCTATCATGTACAAGAAGTCCATCGGCGTTCTTTTGTTCAACAAGCATTTGCTCAATGATCAGGATCTTGAGGATCCGTACCAGCTCGTCAAGGAGAATAAATGGACGATCGACAAATTCAACGAAATGGCTGCGAGCGTTTCTGCAGACGTCAACGGCGACGGGGCATACGACCTTGCAGACAAGTACGGACTGTTGTATTATTGTGATATGATTGCGCTCGGTCTTATCGGAGGAGGAACGCATTTTACGGAAAAAAATGCGGAGGATTATCCTACGCTGACCTTCTACAATGACCGTACGGTTTCAATTTTTGAAAAGTACACGCAAATTATGTACGATCCGCAGAAATCCATTTCCTGGTCGCGCATTGGAAAGTCAAACGACGATATCATTGCGATGTTCCAGGACAATCGCGGATTGTTCAACTTCAATGAATTCCATGCCATTGAAAATATGCGCCGCATGGATACCGCATTCGGAATTTTGCCGATGCCCATGTACGATGCGTCGCAGGAGCGCTATTACCACACCATCAATCCGCACGTAGCGGCAATGCTTTTGGTTCCTGCAGACTGCAGGGATGTCAAACGCGTCGGATACGTGCTCGATGCGCTCGGTGCAGAATCCAAAAACACGCTGACACCTGCATACTATGAGCAATATCTGAAGTCTAAGGGGACGCGTGACAATGAATCCGAGGAGATGCTTGACATCATCTTCAATTCCATGACGTACGACATTGGATATCTCTACGACTTCGGCGGAATCGGTGGTATGACGCTTGGCATGGTGAATAACTACAAGACCGATCTTGCCTCTGAATATGCGTCGCGGGAATCAGGCGCACGTGAGGCCATTGATCAGATGGTCGAGGCGTTCAGAGAGAATGGGTAAGTTGCCCGTACGAGGAGAACGCATTGCAAACGTAAAAAATAGACTCCGTCAGGCAATCGCGCGGTATCAAGCCGAAAGGTCTTACCGTGAGGAAAGTCCGGGCTTTCGGGGAAAGGATAACGGATAACGTCCGCCGGTGGTGACACCCGGGAAAGTGCAACAGAAACAGACAGCCGAACGGCTCCTTGGAGTGCGTGGTGATGGTGGAAAGGTGTGGTAAGAGCGCACCCATCCGTATGGCAACATACGCCTGCTGTAAACCCTATCCGAAGCAACACCTATGCGGTTCACCCCCGTATGCGGCGAAAGCCGCAGCCGCGTTGGTGGCGTGTGTGTGGAGAGATTCACCGCAGAGTATTTCAGCAATGGAATACGGAGATAGATGATTGCCCAAGACAGAACCCGGCTTATCGATGGAGTCTATTTATTATAAAAAAACAGAGATCACAAAACGGTTTGCGCCGTGATGTGATCTCTTTT
>JAGBZV010000043.1 GCA_017628075.1 Clostridia bacterium | reverse complement strand
TGGATGCTGAATCATTTACATATTGCAGATATTAAATTGTTATAATATGATAAACCGGGCACCGTTATGATCGATGCCCGGCAAACATATATGCTTTTTATCAGCGCTGAACGAGTCCGATTGCTTTTGCAATCTCAAGAATAACCAATGGAACAAGAATCAATCCGAGCGCTTTGATATAAAGATCTGCAGACAGGGAAACCAGGCCGAAGATATAGCCTACAGGCGTGAAGAGAAGGATACAGACCAATGCAATGGAGAGCAGGGCAGCAAGATTCAAGGTGCGGTTTCCAAAAAATCCTGTACGGAAAAGAGATTTTTCGGAGCGCATATTGAATGCCTGTACGATCTGTGTCATAGACAGAACTGCAAACGCCATGGTCTGTCCGCCTGCAACCGTACCCATTCCGGCTTCACCGATACGGAATCCGATGAGTGTGAGCAGCGCGAACATAATACCCTGCAGCAGGACGCGGATGCCAAGTCCGTTTGCAAAAATGCTTTCATTCTTTGGCTTGGGCTTGCGGTCCATAATATTGGGGTCAACAGCCTCCATGCCGAGCGCAATGGCGGGGAGGGAGTCCGTAACAAGATTGATCCAGAGCAGCTGCATGGAGAGAAGTGGTGTTTTATGCCAAAGCAGCATTGCAGCAAATACGGTAATGATTTCACCGATATTTGTGCCGAGCAGAAATTCAACGACGCGGCGAATGTTTGCGTAGATACCGCGGCCCTCTCGGACGGCTTCCACGATGGTTGCAAAGTTATCGTCGGTCAGAGTCATATCAGCGGCGCCCTTGGCAACATCCGTACCGGTAATACCCATCGCGCATCCGATATCTGCGGCTTTCAGCGCGGGAGCATCATTGACGCCGTCGCCCGTCATGGAAACGACCTCGCCTCTGCGCTGCCATGCTTTTACGATACGGATCTTGTTTTCGGGGGAAACTCGTGCATATACGGAAATGTTCTCCACACAAGCGTCAAGCTCGGATTCATTCATGCGGTCAAGCTCACGGCCTGTGATGGCAAGGTCGCCCTCTGTGAAAATACCAAGCTCCTTTGCAATGGCGGTTGCAGTCACCACGTGATCGCCTGTAATCATGACCGGCTTGATGCCTGCGCGGCGGCACGTTGCGACGGCGACCTTACATTCGGGTCTGGGCGGATCGATCATACCGACAAGACCGAGGAACGTCAGCCCATTCTCGACCTCCTCAGAGGTGAGTGCGTCGGGAAGCGCCTCGATTTCCTTGTATGCAACTGCGAGGACGCGCAGTGCGTCACGGCTCATCGTCTCGCATTGCTCTCTGGCACGCTCCATATCTCCGTTGATGCAGCGGGGAACCATCATATCAAACGCGCCCTTTACAATGACGAAAATCTTGCCGTCGATGCGGTTGATGCTCGTCATGAGCTTTCGGTCAGAGTCAAACGGAATACCTGCAAGACGGGGACACTCTGCATTGAGCGTATCCTTTACCATACCGTTCTTATGTGCAGCAAGCACGATTGCGGTTTCCGTGGGGTCACCGATGTGCGTTTCCGATCCGTCCTCTCCGAAGGTAACGGTACCGTCACAACAGAGCGTGGCGAGCTTGAGAAGATCGCGGACGACGGGTGTATTATCCGAGGTAATGTCCTCGGTGTGTGCATTCTCGTCAAGATATGCGCGCACCAGCGTCATGCGATTCTGTGTCAGGGTGCCTGTTTTGTCCGAGCAAATAATCGAAGCAGATCCGAGTGTTTCGACCGCAGGCAGCCGTCGGATAAGCGCATTGCGCTTGACCATGCGCTGAACACCAATAGAAAGAACGATGGTAACGATGGCTGGGAGTCCTTCCGGGATTGCGGACACTGCAAGAGAAACGGCAGTCATGAAGATTTCCACGACCGGAATTTCGTTGGATATGCCGACGACGAAGATGATCGCACATGCGGCAAGTGCAATAAATCCGAGGTATTTGCCGAGCTGCGCCAGCTTCTTCTGCAAGGGCGTCATGGAATCCGATTCGCTGTCAAGCAGACCTGCGATTTTTCCCATTTCCGTATTCATGCCCGTATCGGTAACGACGGCAAGTGCCGTACCATACGTAACGGAGCATCCGGAGAAGAGCATATTGGTTCTGTCGCCGAGCGGAGCATCAACGGAAACAGTGGCATCTGCATCCTTTTCAGAGGGCACGGACTCGCCGGTTAGCGCGGATTCCTCGCTTTTAAGGCTGACGGATTCCAAAAGACGCGCATCCGCAGGGACGAAGTCGCCTGCCTCCAGCTTGATGATATCACCCGGGACAAGATCGGCCGCGTCGATCACGGATTCCTTTCCGTCCCGAATGACGCGCGCGTGCGGCGCGGAGAGATTCTGAAGCGCATCCAGTGCTTTCTCTGCCTTTGATTCCTGTACGACGCCGAGAATTGCGTTCAGAATAACGATAACAAGGATGAGGATCGGCTCAAAAAGCTCTTTTGGATTTCCCTCTACGATGGCTACAACAAAGGAAATGATCGCTGCGGCAATCAAAATGAGGATCATGGTGTCGCGGAATTGGTCGAAGAACCGCTGAAGGCTTGTCTTTTTGGCTTTTTCGCGGAGCTTGTTCGGCCCGTGTTGGGCCAGCTTTTCCTGCGCTTGCGCAGAGGTAAGGCCATGTGCCTTGTCTGTGGACAGAAGCTGAATCAGCGCTTCGATGCTTTCATTGTGAGGTGACAATGTAACGCCCTCCTTGGAACTGTTATTGTAATCGGCAGACGCGGTCATGTGATTGTGTCTGCTATGTAAAGTATACCTCAAATTTTGGAAAAATACAAGGGTTTTTTGAATTTGTTTATAAAAAATTCAAAAACGTCCTCCCTCGTGCTGGAGAGGACGCTTCTATTATGCTATATGGTGTGGATGCGGTAGCCGTTTACTTACCGATGATGGACTCGTCGTAAATAAAACGGATTGCTTTATAGATCCACTCGGAGGACTCGTGCGGCTCGGTAAAGGGGCGGTCATCCGTGACACACGTGCCGAGGCAAAGGCCGTGATCTCCGTGCAGATAGATGTGCAGCTCCACGGGCTTATAAAGCGATGCAAGACCGGATGCGAAGTCTATGGAGTTGCGGATCGGTACACCGAAGTCCTCTGCGGTGTGCCAGATGAACGCAGGCGGTGTATGCTCGTCGATCTGTTCGTCCGTTGCAAGCAGCTTGAGAAGCGCCTCGTCGTCTGCACGGTCACCGAGCAGGCCGAGGAAGGAGCCACGATGATGGAACTTGGTGAACGCTTTGATTACAGGGTAGCACAGCACGAGCTTATCGGGGCGGTATACGGACACGTCAACGTCATCCATGCCTGCCTCGGCAAAGTACGGTGCAAAGGCCTTTTTATTCCAAAGGGTACCTGTGCATGCGCAGAGGTGACCGCCTGCAGAAAAGCCGGTGGTAGAAATATTATCGGGGCGGATGTGGAATTCAACGGCGTGCTCACGCACCCAACGGATGGCAGCGAACGCCTGAAGCTGCTGTATGGGGAAGCGTACCGGCGCACAGCTATAGTCAAGAACGAATGCGCAAATACCGTCAGCCGCATATTTCATAGCAATGGGCTCGGCCTCACCGGAGAAGGTAAAGCCGTAGCCGCCGCCCGGGAAAATGACGATGGCGGGCCGCTTTTCTGCGTAGGACGTCCGAGCAGAAACGTCGGGGATGTAAGCGCGCAGTGCGACGGTTACACCCATAACCGTGATTTCATGAGTAAAGAATGTCATGTGAAGATTCCTCCGTGATTATATTCTGATGGATTACGGCGTTTTCTGCGGTTCAGTGCGCAGACCGGACAAGAGAAGCGGCATATTTTTCGCAGCATATTCAGCAAGGGAATACTCACCGCGGTAAAGACACCACTCGTAAAGCATTCCGCGCTCACACATTGCGTAGAGGCGAACAATCTCTGAAACGGAGCGGTCCTTTTTGATCTCGCCGCGCTCCTGCCCGCGTGTAACGATGGCGCGAAGCAGACGATAATACACGCGGCTCCGGTCGAGAAATTGCTTTTCTCCGATCTGCGTGAGCTGTGTGGCGTAAAGCCGTGTCAAAAGATCGATATCGACGCGCTGCTCAATAAAGGAAAAGAGCGCACGATTCAGATAAAACAGCGTTTCCAGCGCGTCAGCCTCCGGATCGAGCTCCTTCTGCAGGGATTCATATTTCTCATCAAATAAATACGCCATGGAGCCAAGCAGGGCATCCTTACCGCTGAAATAGTGATAAAAAGAGCCTCTTGAGGTGCTGGATTCGAAAATGATCTGCTCAATGGTGGTGTTTTCATAGCCGTTTTCGTAAAAGAGTTTCCAAGCAGCATCCACGATTCGGCTTTTTGTGTTTCGGTTGTTTTTCATGGTTTCTCCCGAGAAAAGCGTATACAGAGATTCAAAGGTTTTCTATGTGCATTGTACCATATATTGAGCGGAAATGCAAGAGGTTTTTCGAGAAAAGCGCAAAATCATGAGGATTTTTTTAAAACCGTATGATTCTTGCGGAGGGAAGACGGATTTGCGCGCAAGGCACTCGGTTTTTCACCGAGGCTCTAAATTATAAATAGCGCTTAATAAACAACCCGTTTTTGTTGCATATTTTTAAAATGCCAATATAAATACGAAAACAGACAAATACACGTGCCAATGCGCGGCCATACGGATTCTGCGTGTGGATTTTAACGGAATCCCGGAAAAAGACTTGACAAAAAAGAGATTT
>JAGBZV010000042.1 GCA_017628075.1 Clostridia bacterium | reverse complement strand
GGTACGGCTTCTTGCCGCGCCGCTTTGCGCGAGGTATGCATCCAGTCTCATAGCGGCATACTCCTTATGGAAGCGGAATAATAAAAGGCACGGAAATACCGAGCAGCGCACCCATAACGACCTGCAGAGGCGTATGGCCGATGAGCTCCTTCAGCCCTGCCTCCGTCCGTTCATGATCGCCAGAGGTCAGATCCTCAAGCAGATGATTCAGGATCTTCGCGTGCTCACCAGCAGCCCGTCTTACACCGGCGGCATCATACATAACGATAGCCGACAGTACAAGAGTAATGGCAAAAAACGGAGAACTCACACCAAGCACTCGTGCTGAAGAAATACACAATGCGGCAACGGTGGAGGAATGGGAGGACGGCATACCGCCGGAAGCAAACATCAAATGCAGATCAATCCGCTTTTCGCGGATCAGTGTGATGATGATCTTGATAATTTGCGCAGCAAAATAGGAAACCACCGCACAGATCAGCATATGATTGGAGAGAATATCGTTGATTAACGTCATGTTATTCCATTCTTTTCATCAAAATTCAGCGAAATCAGAAACGTCGTTCCAGCAGATAATCAGCGAGATCGCACAGAATCTGGGCGCCTGGATAGTCTGCCAAAGCCGCTTTGGCTTCCGACGTACACCGAGCCGCTAATTGCTCCGCATCCGCTTCGCTCAAAAAGGAAAGAATCGTTTTCTTATCATTTTTAGCATCGCTGCCAATGGGTTTTCCGAGGGTTATGGCATCACTGCGTACATCCAGCAGATCATCTACAATCTGAAAAGCGAATCCAATTCCCTCTGCGTATTTTGCAATGTTACGTTCATCCTTCGGATCAACCTTATCTGTGGCGGCATAATAGCCGAGCAGGCATGCCGTGCGAATAAGCGCACCGGTTTTCATACTCTGCAGACGGTAAAGCTCCTCGTACGATGCGCAAGTATCAGACAGATCGTAATACTGACCGCCCGCCATACCGAGGGCACCGGCTCCCTGCGCAAGCGCACGGACAGCCCGTACCCGTGCGGCTTCGGAAACGTCCATGTTAAGAGACGCCACCTCAAACGCCTGCGTAAGAAGCGTATCGCCCGCCAAAAGAGCGTTCGCTTCTCCGAATGCACGGTGACAAGACGCCTTCCCACGCCGCATATCATCGTTATCCATACACGGCATATCGTCGTGCACAAGCGAGTACGCGTGAATCATTTCGATCGCACAGGCAAAGGGCAAAGCCATTTTTGCCTCCCCGCCGAACAAACGGCAGAAAGAAAGTGCGAGAAACCCGCGAATGCGTTTTCCGCCGCCAAGCACGGCATACCGCATAGCCTGTGCAAGAACAGTATCACCGGAATAAGCCGGAGATAACCAATCACACAAGGCGGATTCGATATCGGCAGCATCCTGCCTTAATGCAGACTGTAATTCTTCGTACATAGCGATCACTTCTCCCCCGTCATCGGCGGCATATCCTGTTCCGCGATCGAACCATCCTCGCCGAGAGTCAGAATCTTAACCCGCTGCTGTGCGTGATCCAACCGTGAATTGCAAAGACGCACCAGAGCAACCCCCTCCGCATAAAGCGACAAAGAGGCGTCCAGCGG
>JAGBZV010000041.1 GCA_017628075.1 Clostridia bacterium | reverse complement strand
CACGCAGTGTTGTATCTCATCACGCGCCAGCGTGCATTTTCCCTGCGGCTTGATGAGATGCAACACTTTGTGTTGATGATATCCAATTCCTACGGAATTGATGATATCCAAGGCTTCGCCTTGATTTGTTTTCCTGAAAGTAGTATAATTCCCTTGAAAGGAGTGGTTATATGCCGAAAAATTATTTACTGATATATTCCGAGCAGCTTGCAACAGAAATAGAATTGCTATGCCAAAATATCAAAGCACCATCTAACACTCTTTTTCAGATCCGTAAAAGTTCGAGCAGTGTTTATGCAAACATTCGTGAAGCAAATTACGGGCAAAGCAAAGCGGACATGCTTTCAAAATTTGAAATTGCTCTTAAGGAATGTAGTGAAACCGAAGGATGGTTGCGTTTGTTGTTCAATACGAACGCGATTGATGAAGAAATCTATAAAAACCACAGAAATCTTTGCGGTCGCATTAGGCGACTGTTGATTGCCTCTTGTAAAACATTAAAGGAAGGCACAAAATGAAAAAATTATTGTGTATGCTAATAATCTGTTTTTTCACCTTTTCTTTGTCTGCTTGTGGTGGGATGTCGGTATCAAACAAAATGTATAATGAGATTTCCGATTATGTAACAGACAATATGGATTCGTTTTCCCCGACAGAAGAAAACGAATTCTATGATTATAAAGCAACGGGGTTAAGTATTGGTGGAGTATATTACGGGTATTATTACTCTTCCGAAAACGAATGGTTACTGCCTGATTTTTATATCGGAAACGATTTGGAAAAGATTCAAAATGATATGCACGAAGACGACGGTGGCGTATATTTTGGAAAGCCTAACAACGGCACGGATTGGTGCTTTATAAAGAAGATTACTGAAAACTGGTATTATTATGAATTGCACTGGGCATAAATCAAATATTTGGCGTACTTTTAGTCTTTCTTACCTCGTGTTATACTACTTTTGGTCAGCCTTTCGCAACAAAAGCAGAACATTTGTCTACTGACAGATGTTCTGCTTTTTTTATTATTTATCCGTGCCGCATGCTTGGCGTATTATCCGCTGCAAGACAGTATAGCATGAGAAGCGGCAGCGCCGTTGCTTTGCTTTTCAAAGCGGTAACTCAACATGATTTTTTTGTAAAATTGCGGAATTTGATTGACAAGCAGGGGATTTTCTGTTATAATGATTACGGATTTATACGGAGTGTGTCTGTATAACAAAAATGAAAGGAAAGAATTGAACCATGAAAAAAATTGCTGAAAAGGGAAAGGGCTTTTTCTCTGATTTCAAGAAATTCATTATGAAGGGCAACGTCCTTGATCTTGCTGTCGCGGTCGTTATCGGTGCTGCGTTCAATGCAATCACCAACGGACTTGTCAAGTACATCATCACCCCTGTCATGACCTATTTCACGAGCGGTGTTTCCATCAATGAGTGGGAGTACGTGCTGCGTGAGGCTGTTTTGAATGCCGAGGGCGCTGTTGAGGTGGAGAAGATCTCCATTCAGTACGGTCTGTGGCTGCAGGCAATCATCGACTTCATCATCATTGCGGTCTCTATCTTTGTCGTTGTTCGCATCATCAAGGGTATGGAAGCAAAGATGAACGAGAAGGAGCTTGCACAGCAGGAAGCAGAGGCTGCTGCAAAGAAGGCCGCTGATGATGAGGCTGCTGCAATCAAGGCTGCAGAGGATGCAGAAAAGGCAGCAAAGGAGCAGGCAATTCTTGACGAATACTATGCCAATATCCGCGCACAGTCTGAGTTGCTGCGGGAGATCAGCGAAAAGTTGAAAAAGTAATTTTACAGGACGAGTGGGGTGTACTGCCTCAGCGTGTCTGCCGTTACGTAAAAAATTGCCGGATCAACGCACGTCAGGTGCGGCGGTCCGGCTTCTTTTTTGCAGGAAAAAAAGCAATTTTACATGCTTTAAGAAAATGAAGGTGTCATGTGGCTGATATATGCAAGAAAGTGACATAATTACCATATAAAATGCAGGCGTCCTTCTATTTTTGTCTTGCAATTTCCACTTATTTGTGGTACAATATAAAACAAATGTCGATCATTCCTTGCGGTGCGCGGATTCCTTTTTGCAAGCAGTACTGCAGCAGTACACGGTTTTTGCCGGGAGCTGTCTGCAGAGCAGCCGTGCTTTTTTATGTGCTTGTTGTCAATACCGCATGGAGGATGCAGAAATTTACGTTGGCACGTAAGTGGCCAAACGTCGTTTATACCCCATTATTTTCCACTCTATAAGAAAGGAATCTTTCGCTTTGCGAAAGTCGCGGTCGCAAATATGGCTCTCTATCTTCGCGGAATCCGTACGCCGCACAGAAAAAACACACTGAAACAGCCGGTGGTCCGCATGGAAGCACCCGGCACGGTTACGCTGCCGATGGCAATGCACATCGGAGCCCCTGCCATTCCCGTGGTAAAGGTCGGAGATACGGTCAAGGTTGGAACAAAGATCGGTGAGGCGAACGGAAGAATATCGTCCAATATTTATTCCAGCGTATCAGGAAATGTCAAACGGATTGAGGAGTACCTGCCGCATAACGGCACGGCTGTTGCGGCTGTCGTGATCGAATCCGACGGAGAAATGACGGTGGATCCCGCAGTTTGTCCGCCGACGGTCAATAACCGAGAGGAGCTGATCGCGGCGATTCGTGAAAGCGGTATCGTGGGACTTGGCGGCGCAGGCTTTCCCACCCACGTCAAGCTGGACGTGGAGCCGGAGCGAATCGAATATCTGCTCATCAACGGTGCGGAATGTGAGCCGTACGTGACCAGCGATACGGTAACGATGCTTACGCGCGCAGAGGATATGCGGGATGCGATCCTTGCGCTGAATCGCTGTCTTGGCATTGGTAAGGTTATGATTGGTATTGAGAATAACAAAAAGACGGCCATTGCCGCAATGCAGAAGATGGCGTCTTCCATCACTGCGTGCACGGTTGAGGTAAAATCTCTCCCGTCGGTATATCCGCAGGGCGGAGAAAAGTTGCTGATCTATCACACGACGGGACGCAAGGTTTCCGCAGGCAAGCTGCCCATTGACGTGGGATGCGTGGTGCTGAACTGTACGACGCTCGCTGCCATCGGTGCGTATTTGCGTACCGGTATGCCGCTTGTCGAAAAATGCGTGACTGTGGATGGCGGTGCTGTGAAGAACCCCCAAAACGTGATCGTTCCCATTGGTACGTCTATGAAGGATCTGTTTGATTTCTGCGGCGGATTGCAGGTGCAGCCCGATAAAATCGTATACGGCGGTCCGATGATGGGTGTGACCGTTCCCGGGGATGCGTCTATGGTTCAGAAAGCAACGAACGCTGTTCTGGCACTGACGGCAAAGGAAGCAAAGCTGCCGAAGCCGACTGCCTGTATCCGATGCGGCACCTGCACCAATACCTGTCCGTTTGGATTGGCGCCTGCCGCGATCGCAGGAGCATACGAAAGAAAGGATACCGAGGCGCTGAAGGCGCGTTTGGTTGACGCCTGCATGGAATGCGGCTGCTGCAGCTTCGTGTGCCCTGCAAACCGTCCTTTGGTGCAGATCAATAAGCTGTCCAAGCAGATGCTCAAGGAAGAGCAGAAAAAGGAGGCAAGCAAATCATGAATGCTTTGACCAAAATAATGGTTTCTCCCCATATCCACAGCGGAAGATCGACCGCGGGCATTATGCGTGACGTGCTGATCGCGCTGCTCCCCGCAACGGCGGCAGGTGCTGTGATTTTCGGATGGCGCACACTGCTGCCCGTCGTGCTCTGCGTGTTGAGCTGTGTCGGATTTGAAGCGCTGTTCAATCTTATCACCAAACGAGATCAGACGATAAAGGATCTGTCTGCAGCCGTTACCGGTCTGCTTTTGGGTTTGAACCTTCCGGCAAGCATTCCGCTGTGGCAATGCGTCATTGGCTCGCTGTTTGCCATTATCGTCGTAAAATGTCTGTTTGGCGGTATCGGCCGCAATCTGGTCAACCCCGCAATCGCCGCGCGTGTCTTTATGCTCGTGGCGTTTCCCGCAATGGCAGCACCTGCCTTTCCTGCAGATGCGGCCACCGGTGCTACGCCTCTTGCGGCAGAGCAGATGCCCTCTCTGCTGACGCTGTTCCTCGGTAATTACGGAGGCAGCATCGGTGAAACCTGTACGGCGGCACTGCTTCTTGGCTGTGTGTATCTTTTGGTCCGCCGCGTGATCACCTGGCATATTCCCGTCGTATTTATGGGCACCGTATTTGTGTTCTCGCTTTTCGTGACGGGCTTTGATGCCGTTTCCGCGCTGTCGCTTACCATGGCGGGCGGCGTGTGTATCGGTGCGATCTTTATGGCGACCGATTATACGACCTCTCCTGATACGGCGTGGGGCAAGGTGCTGTTTGGTCTTGGTGCCGGTCTGCTTACCTGTCTGATCCGCTATTACGGAGTATATCCTGAGGGCGTTTCTTTTGCGATTTTGTTTATGAATATACTTACTCCGTATATTGAACAGTGGACGAGATACCGGGTATTTGCTTCGGAGGGGGGAAGAGTATGATACGGAATATGAAAAATCTTTCGATATTCGTGTGCATCTGTACGGCGATCACGCTGCTTCTGGCGATTACCAATACCTTCACCGCACCGATCATTGAGAAAAACCAAAGTGCCTCCGCCAACAAAGCCCTGTTTGCACTGATGCCGGATGCCTCCGGCTTTGAACAGGTGGATACAAGCGGATATACACTGCCTGCAACCGTTTCCGAGATCCATCGGGAAACGTCGGGCCTTGGCTACGTCATGACGCTCGTTACGTCCGGATACGCCTCTGATATGGTGATTATGTGCGGTGTGCGTACGGACGGAACGGTGAGCGGCGCCGTTTGCCTTTCCTCCAACGAAACACTTGGCAAGGAAAAGACCTACGGCGAGCAATTTGTGAATAAGGACGCTGCCGCGGTGGATGCGGTAGACGTGATCGGCGGCGCAACCAAGACGACGGCCGCGTATAAAAATGCTGTCAAGGATGCACTGAATGCTTCGATTATTTTGGGCGGAGGCTCTGTGGATATCCGCACCGAGGAGGAAATTCTGGCAGACAATCTGGCGGCGGCGCTTCCTGCGGGAGAAGAACAGTTTGAGAGGCTGTTCCTCGTGGAGGTGCTTGACGGCATAGATGCAGTATACAAGGCGGAAAACGGAGCCGGCTACGTTTTCGTTATGGGTGAGCAGTTTGCCGGCGTTCTTTCCAACGGAACGGTTGTTACCGAGGGGGTCGCGGACCCGGCGGCGCTTTCCGGTGCAGTTCAGCGGCTTGAGGCTGTCGTGCTTGAGGAGATTGACCTCTCTGCTTATCCCGATCTGCTCAATACGGTGCTTTCCGCCAAGAAAACTCCTTCCGGTAATTTTGTCGTGGAAACGAAGGGGGCAGGGTACGGCATCAAGGGCGGCAATGAGTATCATCCCGCATCGGGTGAATATATCGTTGTGCGTGTCAGCATGACGCCGAATGGAAAAATCATCGACTGTCTTACCGTATCCGAGGCGGAAACGGATGGCCTTGGAGATGCGTGTGCCGATGAGAAGTTCTACGGCCAGTTCGTTGGTAAGACGGAAGAAAATTATACGGAGATTGACGCTATCAGCGGTGCAACGATGACCACCGACGGCTACAAGCAGGCCATTGAACGTGCATTTGCGGCGTTGAGCGCTCTGAGAGGAGGGGCACAACAGTGAACAAAAAGAATTCATTATCCGTTCTGACAAACGGCATCCTCAAGGAAAATCCCACGCTGGTGCTGATCCTCGGCACCTGCCCGACGCTCGCTACGACGACTACGGTCACCGGTGCTCTCGGTATGGGAATTGCCGCAATGATCGTTTTGCTCTGCTCCAACGTCTTTATTTCTCTGCTGCGCAAAGTCATTCCGGAAACCATGCGCATCCCCTGCTATATCGTTATCATCGCGGGATTCGTTACCATCGTAAAAATGCTGGTACAGGCATTTTTCCCGGGCCTCTATGAAACGCTCGGCGTATATCTGGATCTGATTACGGTCAACTGTATCATTCTTGGCCGTGCGGAAATGTTTGCAAACAAAAATTCCGTTGCGGCATCTGCTCTGGACGGCATCGGCATGGGACTTGGCTTTACACTTGCACTGACCGCAATGGCAACCATTCGTGAGGTGTTCGGTGCGGCGTCCTTTGCCGGCGCATCGATTCCGTTCCTTGAGAATTACACGATCGCGTTCCTGACGAAGGC
Organism: Clostridia bacterium; assembly: GCA_017628075.1. Lineage (GTDB taxonomy): Bacteria > Bacillota > Clostridia > Oscillospirales > CAG-272 > RGIG3925. The sequence goes on along the minus strand of JAGBZV010000041.1, from coordinate 2,075 downwards.
GCCCGGTGGTCTTTTGGTATACGGACTTCTGATTGCACTCGTGTATGCGATTACCAAGGGAAAGGCTCCTGCAAAGACGTCGTTCTCCTGCAGCGGATGTCCCAACGCAGCGACGTGCCACATTGAAACCTGCTCTGGGAAGGGAGATGAAGCCTGATGGAACAATTCAAGATTCTGATTGTCATACTCTTGTCCTCTGTGTTTGTTGACAACTATGTACTCTGCCGCTTTTTGGGTATTTGTCCTTTCCTTGGCGTGTCCAAAAAGCTCAATCAGGCAGTTGGTATGGGTGTTGCGGTAACCGTTGTCATGCTTCTTGCGACGGCGGTGACGTGGCCGATTCAGCATTTGGTGCTGAATGCGCTCGGCCTTGGATATTTGCAGAATATTGTGTTCATACTGATTATTGCAACGCTCGTACAGATTCTGGAAATGCTTTTGCGGCGCCTCTCTCCTGCACTGTACACGGGGCTTGGCGTATATCTGCCTCTGATCACGACCAACTGTGCGGTGCTTGGTGTTACCATCAATAATATCAACGACGGCTATTCCTTCGTGGAGTCCGCTGCAAGCGCGCTGGGCTGCGGCCTTGGCTTCCTCCTTGCAATGGTGCTCTTTTCCGGGCTTCGCTCCCGTATCGACGAAACGAATATTCCCGCACCGTTCCGCGGTCTTGCGGTGACACTCATTGCTGCCTCCTTTATCTCTCTTGCTTTCATGGGATTTGGCGGCATCGTGGAAAATATTTTTGCCTGAACGGGGGTGCTGTGTATGGAAATCGTTATTGCGTTCCTGTTCATACTTGGTGTAGCGCTGATTGCAGGAATTTTGCTTTTGATCTTCTCACATTTCTTTTTCGTGGAGAAGGATCCGCTGGAACGGGCTGTCAGAGAATGCCTGCCCGGCATCAATTGCGGTGCCTGTGGCTACAAGGGCTGTGACGACTATGCAGCGGCTCTTGCAGGCGGCGGCGTAAAGCCCAATCTCTGCATTCCCGGTGCACAGAGAGCCTCCGATGAGATCAGTTCGATTCTTGGCATAGAAAAGGTTGAGGTTGAGGACAAGGTTGCGTTCGTAGCGTGCAACGGCCATTGCGAGGCAACGGCTCCCGTCGCACACTACGAGGGCGTGCAGTCCTGCCGTGCTGCGTCGATGCTGTTTGGAGGACCGGAAGCCTGCCGCTTTGGCTGCTTGGGCTTTGGGGACTGTGCTGCCGTTTGTCCCTCCAACGCCATCTGCCTTGCAGACGGTATTGCGCACGTGGATACCTCACGCTGTCTTGGATGCGGTCGTTGTGCGCAGACCTGCCCGAAGCAGATCATCTCCATGCTGCCCCAGGAGGCTGCGGTTGCCGTTATGTGCAGCAATCAGCAAAAGGGCGCCGATGCTCGCAAGGTTTGTAAAAACGCTTGTATTGCGTGCAGAAAATGTGAGAAAAAGTGCCCGAGCGGCGCGATTGCCGTCAAGGATAACCTTGCGGTGATCGATTATACGAAATGCACGCGCTGCGGTCTTTGCGTCGGTGAGTGCCCGACAGGCTGTCTGAAAAATGTCTTCTTCCCGGATATTCCCGAGGACTGCAGCAGCAAGGAACTGCTTGAATAATATGAAGGAAGCTCTGAAAACAGCAAAATCACACAGGCGCGCGGACGTGCTTCTGATTGCCGCTCTGCTTCTGGCTTCTGCCATTGGTCTTTTGTACCTGTACGTGTTTGAAGACAGTGGAGATATGGTAAGGGTGACGGTGGACGGAGTGCTGTACGGTGTCTATTCTCTGTCCCAGCCGACCGTTGAGGAGATTCACAGCGGTGCGGACGGCGATCAGCGGAACCGCCTGATCATCCGTGACGGAAAAGCGTATATAGAAGCTGCGAGCTGTCCGGACGGTATCTGTGTTGCGCATTCGCCCATCTGCCGCAATGGGGAAAGCATCGTTTGTTTGCCAAATCGCGTTGTGGTTACGGTCGTTTCCCGGGATGCCTCGGATGGGCCCGATGTCGTGGCATAGGGGGAAGTTTGAAAGATAAATCTTTCAAACGCGTTTTGTGACCTTCGCCACCGAAGCGGCGGCGATT
>JAGBZV010000040.1 GCA_017628075.1 Clostridia bacterium | reverse complement strand
GGCAACGGGAAGTGTTTTCATTAGATGGTCCTCACTTTCGTATTTAACAATGTTTTTTGAACCGAAATGGTGTTTGCGTATAAAAATACACGTGAAATCCTGCCGGATGCAGGAAATTTTCACAGAATTCCGAAAATTTCTTGACAAATTCCGTTCAGAGTGATATAATGTGTATAGATAGAATGCACAAAATCTGATACTCGGTCGCTATATTATAGCACGAAACATTCACGGTGTCAAGTCCCGATTCTGATTTTGTAGATTTTGCCGTGTGGTAATTTGTGATCGCGTATCCCGAAAGGAGGATTCGCAGCTTGACTTACGCATCTGTGCCGCAGGATCGCCCTGTTGGAAATAGGGGGATCTATGACCGTTTTCAACTGATTAATCGTCGAAATATCCATAATTCCCGGTACACGCAATCGCTGGTTTCTGAGGCGCTTCGTGTCGGGATGATTCCCATGGAGCTTGTCGACGATATACAGATGCAGGTTCGTGGCGTGCTTGAAGAGCATTTGCGCGATGCGCGCAGAGAACGTGTCAGGCAGGCGAGATCCGGGACCGACGCCGATGATGGCGCCGAAACGTCCACGCAGGAGGTGGACGAGGCGGCGGTGCGTGGAATGTTGGATTCTATTTTCTATTCGCTGGATGCGTATCTGCTCGGATTTCACGATCCGATGTACGCCATCAATGCTCTGCAGGGGATGGCGGTGGATGATATGTTCCGCTCCGGTCAAAAGGTCTTAAAGGCACTTATCTGCGAATCGGTCGCGTTGTCCGTGCAGGTAAGAAAGAGCAGAATTCAGACCGATAACCGTGCATACAATCAAACGCTGGATGAAGACGTCCGGATGTTTTTGTCAGGCTATGACTATCGCCGCGCCGGACACAAAACGGTTCTTCCGATGGCATATCCGCTTGCGGATTCTGCCATCAGCATGGCGGGTATTCATCGGCTGCGCGATTATCTGAGCCGCTGTCTGACAGAAAACCGGTTTGCGGCGCTGTTTGACAGGGAGGAATTGGATCTTCTGTTCCGTGCGTATGCGGAGCAGCACGGCACGGACACGGCGGGGATGCAGGTCAATCTCTTTACGCTGATTTTCCGTAATGCGCTTGGTGCATCGATTCTCGGGAAATACCCTGGGATCCTGTCCTTGACGGAGGAGGAGATCTCCGTTCTCAACAACCATCTGCATCGCAAGACCACGCGTGAGCTTGAGATGATGTCGGCGGAGAGCATCTGCTCTTTGATTGCGGATCTTCACCCGGAGCCATCGGTGGAGGCGTATCTGAAAGGCCACGCAAAGCAGTTTGCGCGCGGACTGGTTGCAGCGCGCGATGCCCGTTCAACGGCGAAGCTGTTTGTTGCCTCGGATCCCAAGGCGCTGTTTATGCTGTAATAAATCGAAATAACTATGATACGGACCGATACGAGCGGTTGCCCGGTGTCCGAATCTTGTATGATATATAAAGGAGAATAAAGCCATGGCTAATATGGAGCATGATAAGACAATAACCTTCTCGATTGCAGACGAGAGAGAGCTGGAAATGAAGCGTACGCTACAGACGGTATACCGCTCTCTGATTGAGAAGGGCTATAACCCGATCAATCAGATCGTCGGTTATATTCTCTCTGAGGATCCGACGTATGTTACCAACCATAACAATGCACGCAGCTTGATTCGCAAAATCGACCGCGATGAGCTGCTTAATGCGCTTGTTAAAAACTATCTTGACAGCTGAGAGGAAACGTTATAGAGGATACGGCAGGCTTGTCTGCCGTATCCTCTGTTTCCCTGTAGATATACGGGAATGCAAAGCTGCCGTTTAGTGCAGTGCGTGTGTTTTTTCGAAATATACATATTTTTTATTTGGCAGAACGATTGGTATCCTTTTTGTTACAAAATTGCCAAAATATGACACGATGTCGAAATGTTCACGATTCATTAACAAAATGATATCGGGAATATGATATAATAATTGTGTATGAAAATCAAATAATACATAAGTTTTTAAAGGGAGCACAGTACGTTATGGACATCTTTTCTGTAATCGCGCTTCTTGGCGGTCTGACATTCTTTTTGTTCGGTATGAGTGTCATGTCGGACAGCCTTGAAAAACTCGCAGGTTCAAAACTCGAATCTCTTCTCCAGCAAATGACCTCCAGCCCCCTTCGCGGTTTGCTTCTCGGGACTGCCATTACGATGGCAATTCAGTCCTCCTCTGCAACCACCGTTATGCTTGTCGGTCTTGTCAACTCCGGTATTATGCAGCTTGCTCAAACGGTAGAGGTGATTTTTGGTGCCAACATCGGTACGACGATTACTGCATGGATCCTCAGCCTTTCCGGAATTGAAGGGGATATGTTCTTTATTAAGATGCTCAAGCCCATCAATTTTGCGCCGGTGCTTGCATTCGTGGGTATTGTGTTCCGCATGATGTCCAAGAGCGAAAGAAAGCATATCGTAGGTACCATTTTTATTGGCTTTGCAGTCCTCATTTTCGGTATGGATATGATGGCAGGCGCAGTTGAGCCGCTCGCAGATTCTCCCGAGTTTGCAAGCATTCTGATCAAGTTCAAGAATCCCGTTCTCGGTATTCTATTCGGCGCGATCTTCACAGCAGTCGTACAGTCTTCCTCCGCATCGGTCGGTATTCTGCAGGCGCTTGCGCTTTCCAGCGTGATCCCGATCGGCACTGCGATTCCGATTATTATGGGACAGAACATCGGCACCTGTATCACGGCGCTTCTTTCTGCAATCGGTGCAAACACGAACGCAAAGCGCGTGGCAGTTGTCCATTTGACCATCAAGGTCATCGGCTCTGCTGTATTCCTGCCGCTGTTTATCCTGGTGAATGCCCTCTCTCCTGCGCTGTTTGACGGGCGTGTATCGGTTGCGGGTATTGCAATTATCCACACGATCTTTAACATCCTGAACACGGTTCTGCTGATTGGCGCAAAGAAGTTTTTGCTTACGATTGCGGAAAAGCTTGTCCGCGAAAAGGAGAAGACTGTGGAATCGTCTGCAGATATTCTCTATCTTGACGAGCGTCTGCTCATCTCCCCTCCGACAGCGCTGATTGCCTGTGACAATGCGGCAAACCGTATGGCTGAGCTGGCACAGGCCAGTGTCGGAATGGCGATAACCACGCTCAATACTGTGGTTGACGACTGCGGTACGGATATTTCCGTGCAGGCATCTGTGATCAAAAACACAGAGAATGAAACGGACCAGTTTGAGGATACGCTTGGTACGTATCTCGTCAAGCTCTCCGGTCAGTCTCTGTCCGATCACGACGCACAGATCGTTGCGAAGATGCTCCACGTTATCAATGACATGGAACGTCTTGGCGACCATGCACTCAGCCTTTCCGAGGCTGCGCTGGAGATTTCCGAAAAGAAGATGACCTTCACGCCCGATGCGACTGCCGAGCTGAAGAACCTTTCCTGCGCAATTGAGGAGATTCTTGATGTGACCTTCAAGGCGTACCTGAACAACGATTCTGCTATTGCAAGTGACGTCGAGCCGCTTGAGCAGGTCATTGACCGTCTGATTGCCAATCTGCGCAAGGGTCATATCACTCGACTGCAGCACGGACAGTGCACCATTGAGGCTGGATTTGTTCTCAACGATATTCTCAACAACTACGAGCGTATTTCCGATCACTGCTCTAACGTTGCGGTCGCCGTGATTGAGGCGAAAATGTCCTCGTTTGATACGCACAAGTATCTCAACGAGCTCAAGTATGGCGATGCAGACTTCAAAACCAAGTTTGAGTCCTACGCAAAGAAATATACCATTTGAAAAAGATCATAACGGTAAGACGGGCAGATGCAAGTGCATCTGCCCGACTTGCTGTATACGAAAAGCACGAGGACGCGCCGCCGATATTTGCGGAGCGTCCTCGTGTGTTGCTTATAGAAATAAATGCGGATTTTGGATCAGCTTCTGGCTGACGGCTCGGCGCGAAGCCGCTCGCGCTCAAACTGCATTTGATACAGCTCAAAATATCTGCCCTGTAGCTGCATCAAAGCATCGTGGCTACCTTCCTCAACGATGACACCGTGTGAGAGCACGATGATTTTGTCTGCGGAATCAATTGTGGAAAGACGGTGCGCAACCATCAGCATCGTACCGATGTGCATCATTTTGTCAAGAGAATCCTGGATGAGCACCTCGGTTTCCGTGTCGATGTTGGCGGTTGCTTCATCGAGGATCATTATGGATGGCTTATGCACGATCGTGCGTGCAAAGGATAGAAGCTGGCGCTGTCCGGCGGAGAAGTTGTTTCCGCGATCGCGTACCTCCTCGTCCAGACCGTTTGCCAAGCGGTCAATGAAGGTGCTTGCGTTGACGTATCTGCACGCCTGCATCACCGCTTCGTCGTCAATGCCTTCAGCACCGAGCAGAATGTTTGAGCGGATCGTGCCGGAGAACAGGAAGACGTCCTGCAGCATTTGGCCGAAATGGCGGCGGAGTGACCGGATGCGGATGCTCCGGATATCATGTCCGTCAATGAGGATCTGGCCGCGCTGGATCTCGTAATTGCGGCACAGTAGGGATAGGATGGTGGTTTTTCCCGATCCCGTTGCGCCGACGAACGCTACGGTATCTCCTGCGTTTACGGTGAAGGAAACACCGCGCAAAACCCATTCATCCGGCTTATATGCAAACCAAACGTCCCGGAATTCAATGCGTCCGTCAATTTTTTCAAGGTCTATTGCGTCGGGGGCGTCGGTGATGGTGGGCTTCATGTCAAAGATCACAAAGATCTTTTCTGCGGATGCGTACGCCGACTGCAGCCAGTTGAACTGTTCGGCAAGGCTTTGGATCGGATTGAAGAATTTGTTTACGTAGGAATAAAAGGTGACGAGGATGCTGCTGGTAACGGTTTGTCCGAGGAATGAGATCTCGTTGATGTAACCGCGGCCGCAAAGGTAGAGCAGGCACAGAACGGAGGACACGTACAGCATATAGACCAACGGACGGAAGATGGAGAACACCAGCATCTCGCCGGTCTTCGAGCGGCCGAGCGCTTCGTTTTTGCGGTCGAATTCTTGCTTTTTCTTGTTCTCGCAATGGAAGCTCTGTATGATCTTCATGCCGGAGAGATTTTCGGACAGGAAGGTGTTGATATCGGTCGTTCCATCCTTGACGCGGCGGTACGCACGGCGTGAGAATTTCCGGAAAACCACGGTAAACAGCACGATGAAGGGAACGAAGCACAGTACCATCAGCGTCAGCATATAGTTAAGACACAGCATGGCAGTGAGAACGCCGATGATGATAAAGCAGTTCTTGATGAGATTTACGATCAGATTCGTAAACATCATGGATATGGAGCCGGTATCGTTTGTCACGCGCGTGACGAGCTTTCCGACGGGAATTTCGTTGAGCTGTTCGTGTGAAAGGGATTGAATGTGGGCAAAGAGGTCTTCGCGGATGCGGGAAATGATCTTTTGCCCCGTGCGCTGAAGCACAATTGCCTGAATATACGAGCAGACAAGTGAAACGACAAGGATTCCGGCGTAAACAGAGATCAACTTGAGAAGCTCGGGGATTGCAAAGTCGCGCTCAATGAGAGAGATGATATTTCCGAGCAGGATGGGAGCGGCGATGTCGTAGGAGATGGAGAACAGCATGACAAATAGCACCAGGGCGAAGCTTTTCCAATGCGGAGCAGCGTATGCAAGCAGGCGGCGCGTAATCTCGCTGTCCTTCATGCTGCGGTCAAATCCAATGGCTTCCTTTTGTCGGCGGATGGAGAGATAGGCTGCAATGAAGATCATGGAAAGTACGCCAAGCACGGCGCCAACGACAATTAAGGGAAAAAACTCATGCATCGGAGCTCACCTCCTCACGTTCTTCGTCCAATCTTTGCAGATCAACCATGGTGCGATAGGCAGGACACCGGGCGTAAAGCGCTTCGTGGGTGCCGACGTCAATAACTTGTCCGTCGTCAATGAAAAGGATCTTATCCATGGTTTCAATTGTGGAAATACGGTGCGCGATGAGCAACGTTGTTTTTCCGTCGCGGCACTGACGCAGATTTTTCAGAATGATCTTCTCGGTTCTGACGTCTACGGCAGACACCGAGTCGTCAAGGATCAGATACGGCGCGTCGGCAATCAGCGCACGTGCAATGGAAATTCGCTGCTTTTGTCCGCCGGAAACGGTTACGCCTCGCTCACCGAGCACGGTTTCATATCCGTTTGCGAAGGATATGATGTTATTATGAACGTCTGCGAGCCGTGCTGCGGCCTCGATTGCTTCGCGATTATCGGCATCTCCTGCAAATGCGATATTACTTGCGATTGTGTCGCTGAACAGGAAGTTGTCCTGTGGCACGTAGGCGATGCTCTTGCGAACTGTGTGAATGGGGATGCGGTTGACGTCGTGTCCGTCGAGAAAGAGCGTTCCGTCAGGAACGTTGTAGGTGCGGAGGAGAAGATCGACGAGGGTGGTTTTTCCGGCTCCCGTTTTTCCGATAATACCGACGTGCTCGCCCGGCTCAACGGTGAAAGAGACCTCGCGGAGTACGTCGTATTCGGCACCGGGATAGCGGAAGGTCAGCGCACGGAAGGCGATTCCGCCGCGCAGAGGAGCGGGCTCGATTACGTCGGAGGCATCGCGGATATCCGGTTCGGCGTCCAGAAGAGCACCGATGCGCTTGAGCGATGCGGAGCCGCGCGAACGCATTTCCACGAGCTGTGAAACAGCCATTACGGGCCAGATGATTGCTGTGAAATAGCCGATGAACTCCACGAGCTGTCCGGCATCGAAGCTGCTGCAATATACAAGGTAACCGCCGTATCCGAGAATGACGCAAATAACGGATTCCACGAAAAGCGTGACGAGGATATTGAGCAAGGTGGCAAGCTTTGTGTGGGCGATATTGGTGTCCTCGTTGATTTTGTTTAGCGTACGGAATCCGGAGAGACGGACGGTTTCCCGCACGAAGGCCTTAACGACGGCAATGCCGGAGAAGGTTTCCTGCGAAAAATCCGACAGAGAGGAGAAGGCTGCCTGCCTTGCGTCCCAGCAGCGCTCCAGATGATGGTCCATGATTGCACCGATGAGAAGGAGGAACACCATTGGAATCATGGAGAGCAGCGTGAGTGTGAGGTTCATCTGTCCCATGCGGGCGATTGCCATAACGCCGAGAAACAGTGCGTCGCAAAACATGAGAACGCCCCAGCCGAAGCAATCCTGTACGGTTTCCAAGTCGTTTGTGAACAAAGCCATCAGATTTCCGACTTTGTTCTCGTGGAAATATTGCTGCGAGAGATCCTTGCAATGATCGAACATACGGCCGCGCAGGTGCGTTTCCATGCGGACTGCTGCGCCGCGAAAACAAACGCGCCATAAAAAACGTCCGAGAATGAGGCAGAGGATCACGCCGATCATCGGCAGACAGACATGGTCCAAAAGGAAGTCCATGCTGAACGGGACGATTGTGCCGTCGATCTCTGCCGTACCGTAGATCATACCGTTGACAACGGCGCGATACAGGCGTGGGAGAATGAGCTGTGTGTAGTCTACGACGATCAGCGCGACGATGCCAAACAGCATGGCCGGCAGAAAGCGAAGATAATAGTAATTTATGTGCTTTCCGAACAGCACGGGCAAACACCTCTTTCTGTAAATAAAAAACGGCTGCGCTGTTGCGACAGGGGAGCAGCGTGGGCGAAGCGAACCTTCCATAACTATTATAGCAGATAATGTGCGGTTTGTCTACTGAATTCTGCGATTTTATTGAAAAAACGAAAGCGTGTGTGCTCACAAGTGATCTGTGAGCGTTTCGAGAAGGCGCGCAGCGATCGCATGACGGTCGTTTGCTGCATCTGATTGTTTTGTGTGGGATGAAAGGGACCGACTTGGAGAAAAGTGGAAAAAGAAGAAAATTGCAAAAAAATTGAAAAAAGATATTGACAAACGAGGAAAAAGGTGGTATAATAGACAGGTCACCTCGCAAGGACCTGATGCAGCAGCGCGGCAGAGCCGCGAAAGCAGCAAAAGAAAGTCAAAAAAATTTGAAAAAACTTCAAAAAACTACTTGACAACCGAAAAAGAGTGTGATATAATATAAAGGCTGTCCGAAAAGCGGACCGAAAGGTGAGAGCGAACGGACGGCGTGATCCTTGAAAATTGAACAACAATCAAATTGTACGAAACAAGAGGATGCGGTAAAAAGCGCATCTTCGGAATCTCGACAATTCCTTTTTTTAGCGATGAAGAATCGCACTCTAACAAAAAGTAAGAGAGCTAAATCATAGCTCGGATCAAGGTTGAACGTACCGATCGGTACATTTAATACAAACATTCGAGAGTTTGATCCT
>JAGBZV010000039.1 GCA_017628075.1 Clostridia bacterium | reverse complement strand
GGGTGTAAAGACGACGTTGAACGCCATGGACTTCTTGCCGTCACCGATCTGCTTTCCACGATAAACGTCAAACAGCGTAACACGCGAGATATACTTGCAGGAGGTCGCAATGGCATCCTCGATCTGTGCGCAGGTAACGTCCTCTGCCACAACGAGCGCCAGGTCGCGTGCCTCCTCCGCATAACGGGGAATCGGCTTATATGCCGTCTGCTTATTCAGATACGGTGCAATCGCTTCGTAATCAAGCTCGCACAGGAACACCGGCTTTTCAATAGCAAGCTCTGTACAAAGATCGTGTGCCACACGGCCGATATAACCGATGGGCTTGCCATTGAGGGAAACCGTTGCAGTCATACCGGGATGCGTGAACGTCGTTTCGCCGCGCTCATACGCAAAGCGAATACCAAACGCATCCGAAAGCGCCTCCAGCGCACCCTTGAGCGTGAAGAAGGTTTCATTATCACCGAACGCACCGATGCACAAACGGCGAAGCTCATCGGGATATTCCGTCAGAGGAAGCGCCTTTGCGCGGTACACGTTGGAGATCTCAAAGAACCGTCCTGCCGTATTTCCGCGGCGGAGATTACGGACAACAGCATCCAGCATGGATGCAGACAGCGTCGTTCTCATCAGCGACAGATCCTCGCTGATGGGGTTGAGGATCCGGATCGCACGGCGTTCCTCAGCATCCTCCGGATAGCGGAGCATATCGAGATCCTTGGGAGAGAAGAAGGAGTAGAATATAGATTCCGAATATCCCTGTGCACACAGCACGCGCTTGACACGCAGAAGCGCATTCTGCTCGGAGCTTCTGCCGCCCGCCGTCACAGATGCTGCAGAAAGGAAGGTCGGCTTGATATGCTCATAGCCGTAGGAACGGATGACCTCCTCTGCGATGTCCTGTACGTGGTCGTCAATGTCGTCACGCCACGCAGGTACCATAACGTGCAGATCATCACCGTCGATCGACGGCGCAAAGCCAAGCGCATCCAGGTGGCGAAGAATCGCCTCGTCGGGCACCGCGATGCCAAGGATCGCGTTCATCTTGGATACAGAAACCGTCAGCGGATGCGGCTCCGTAGAATTTCCTGCAGACACCTCGATATGCACAGAGGAAACTCTGCCGCATCCAAGTGCCTCCATCAGGTGAAGTGCACGCTTCATACCTACCTGCGTAGAGTATTCGTCCACACCCTTTTCAAAGCGCGAGGAGGAATCGGAGGACTGACCAAGCGCACGGGAGGTCTTGCGGACGTTATCACGCGCAAACTTCGCAGCCTCAAAAAGAACGTCTGTGGTGGTACCCTTGATTTCGGAGTTAAGACCGCCCATGATACCTGCAAGCGCAACGGGCTTGTGACCGTCACAGATAACAAGATTTTCGGAGGTCAGCTTGAACTCCTTTTCGTCAAGCGTCACGATGGTTTCACCGTCCACGGCGCGGCGGACAACGATTTCCGTGTTTTCGAGATCGTTGAGGTCAAAGGCGTGCATCGGCTGACCGAACTCCTTGAGAACGTAATTCGTCACGTCCACCACGTTGGAGATCGAATTGATGCCGACAAGCGCGAGCCGGCGCTTCATCCATGCGGGAGAAGGCGCGACGGTAATATCGGAAACGTAATGCGCAATATACCGCGGGCAAAGCTCGGGAGCCTCCACCGTCACGTGGAAATCGAGATCGGAGGGGTGCTCGGTATACGAAAGATCGGGCATTTTGAACGGCTTGCCAAGGACAGCCGCAACCTCACGTGCAATACCGATGATCGACTGACAGTCGGGACGGTTTGCAGTGATGCTGATATCGAAAATATAATCGTCCAGACCGAGGATCGGCTTGACGTCCGCGCCAACAGGAGCATCCGCAGGAAGCACGAGCAGTCCGTTATAGCCAGCGCCCGGGTACATATCCTCCGTCACACCCAGCTCCGTACCGGAGCAAAGCATACCGTTTGACTCCTGTCCGCGAAGCTTGCCGCGCTTGATGGTCATGACGCCCTCGATGGTCACGTGATCCTTTGCTGTCGCATAAACGGTTGCGCCGACCGTTGCGACGGGGAATTTGCCGCCGACGCAGACGTTGTCAGCGCCGCAGCAGATCTGCTGAACGCCGCCCGCCTCACCGAGATCGACCGTACAAACATGAATATGGGTATCGGGGATCGGCTCACAGGTGAGGACCTGTCCGACAACGACGCCGGAAATATCCGCGCCGATCTCACGAAGCTCCTCGACCTCAAAGCCTGCGGAAAACAACAGCCCCTCAAGCTCCTTTGCCGAAACGTCAATATCAACGTATTCCTTTAACCAACTAAGTGGTGCTAACATGGTAACAATCCTCCTATCAGTTCTTGAACTGTGCGGCGAATCTGGTATCGGATTCAAACAGCGCCTTGATGTTATTGATGCCGTACTTCAGCATTGCGATACGCTCCACGCCCATACCGAACGCAAAGCCGGAATATTCATCGGGATCAATGCCACAGTTTTCCAGAACGTGGCGATTGACAATGCCCGCGCCGAGGACCTCGATCCAACCGGTTCCCTTGCACAGCTTACAGCCCTTGCCGCTGCAGGCAAAGCAGGAAACATCAACCTCAACGGACGGCTCAGTAAACGGGAAATACGACGGGCGAAGGCGCGTCTTGACACCCTCACCGAAAATACGCTCCGAGAAGATGTCTAACATACCCTGCAAATCGCACAGCGAGATGTTCTTATCGACGACAAGTCCCTCCATCTGCGTGAACATCGGGGAGTGTGTTGCGTCGTCATCGGAACGGAACACCTTACCGGGAGAGAGGATCTTGATCGGAGGCTTTGCATTCTCCATAACGTGAATCTGTCCTGCGGAGGTCTGCGTGCGAAGCAAAAACTCCTCAGAAACGTAGAAGGTATCCTGCATATCGCGCGCCGGATGATCCTTGGGCGTGTTCAGCGCAGTAAAGTTATAATAGTCGTTTTCGATCTCGCGTCCCTCGTAGATCTCAAAGCCCATGCCCGCAAAAATATCGATCAGCTCATTGATGACCATCGTATCCGGGTGAAGCGCACCGACCTCCGCACGCACACCGGGCATCGTGACGTCAATCGCCTCATCGCGGTTCTTCTTTGCAAGCTCTGCGGCGCGGATCTTTTCATCATAGGCGTCAAAGGTTTCAATAACCCATGCCTTGAGCTCGTTGATGACCTTGCCGAATGCAGGCTTTTCTTCCTTGGGCAGATCCTTCATGCCCTTCATCAGCTGTGAAATTTTTCCGTCCTTATTGTCAAGGAAGGTCTTACGGAATTCGTACAATGCGGCGGAGGAATCGATCGTCCCGATTTTTTCTTCGATTTCGGTGCGAATACCGCCAACCATTTCTTCCATCATGGTTTTATATATCCTTTCTTGTTTTATATTGCTTTCGGAATGCAAAAAAAGAGCCCCGTCCCGATGTGTTCAGGACGGGACGAAAATCTCCCGTGGTACCACCTGAATTCCCGGTGAACCGGGCAACTCATAGACACGTTGACGGATGTCAGCCGGAGAGGCCTACTGCGCGGACTTCCGCGGTTGAGCGACTCTGCTCCAAAGGGAAATGCGCAAACGCTGTCCGGTAAAACCGCTTTCAGCCGACGGCGGTTTCTCTCTGATCCGACATGGTGCGTTCTTGCTGCCTTTTTCATTGCATGTCGATATTGAATATGGTATTAGTATATCATATTTTCCTTGAAATTGCAAGGGGTTTTCGGAAATTTGGATCGGAAATTTCCGAATTTCCGGGCACAGCG
>JAGBZV010000038.1 GCA_017628075.1 Clostridia bacterium | reverse complement strand
GCGGCAGGAGCAGGACGTCGTCTGCGTGCTGTGGGGTGTCGGAAATCACGGCGGCGGACCGTCTGCACAGGACCTTTCCGACATTGCTTCTCTGCGTGAGGCGCTCAACGGAAAAATGGAAATTCTGCATTCCACGCCGGAAACGTTTTTTGCCCAAATTGACCCCGAGGTCGTACACCGCGGTGCGCTTCGTACCGTCATGCCGGGCTGCTACACCTCGATGGTTCGTATCAAGCAGAAGCATGCGGAGCTGGAAAATGCGCTGTTTATGGCGGAAAAGCTGTGCTCTGCCGCTGCTTTGCGTGGGCTGATCGAATATCCGGAGGCAGAGCTTGATGAGGTCGTTGAGGATCTTCTGAACGCACAGTTCCACGATATTCTTCCCGGCAGCGCTATCCGCGCCGGTGAGGAAAACGGTCTGCAGCTTCTGGATCACGGTCTGCTTGTATGCAGCCGTCTGCGTGCGCGTGCGTATTTTGCGCTGTCGCAGGCACAGCCGCGTGCTGCTGAGGGAGAGTATCCGGTCATCGTTTTCAATCCGCAGCCCTACGAATGGGAGTCGGAGATTACCTGCGAAATGATGCTTGCAGATCAGAACTGGTCTGACGAGCTGGGCTCCCGCCTGCGCGTATTTGATGAGGCGGGCAGAGAGCTTCCGCTTCAGATCGTCAAGGAAGAATCCAATCTGAATCTCGATTGGCGCAAGCGCTTTGTATTCCGTGCGCCGCTGGCACCGATGGACGTGACACGCTTCTCGATCTACGTGGACTTTGTGCCAAGAGAGGAAAAGAAGGTGCTCCCGCGCGGCGGTGATCTCGTTTTCGATGCGGAATTTGAGGAGGACGGCCGTCTTTGCCGCAAGCACGTGGAAATCGACGGCAAGACCGGCTTTATGCGGTCGTTTATGCTTGACGGACGCGAGCTGATTTCCGATAAGTCCCATCTTGGCGCGTGCGGTGCGATGATACCGGTTATGTATGACGATAACCCCGATCCGTGGGGTATGGCTGCGTTCCAGCTGGAGGGTATGGGCCGCAACGGACGCCCGTTTGCGCTGATCGATCTGCCGGAGGGCGAGCTCATCAAGAACGGTCCGTTTGCGGGAATGGCACCGATACAGGTAACGGAGGACGGTGCAATCAGCACGGTCGTTGAGTGCTTCTTTGCATTGGAAAACAGCTTTGTGCGTATGGAATACACGCTGTACAAGACACGTTCTGCCGTGGACGTTCGCGCGGACGTGTTCCTCTGTGACGTGGATCGGATGCTGAAGCTGGCGTTCCCCCTGACCGATTCCGGCGACGTGATTGGTCAGACTGCGTTTGGTACGGAGGTTTTGTACCGCGACGGTCGTGAAAACGTAGCGCAGCGCTTCGTTGGTCTGCGCGGCGGTGACGGCGTTGTTACGGCGCTGTTCAATCGCGGCACGTACGGCTCCTCCTATGCGGACGGTGTACTGTCGATGTCGCTCATCCGTGGTGCCTCCTACTGTGCGCATCCGATTGGTGCGCGCCCGCTGATTCCCGATGACAAATTCGTAAAGAAGATAGACATGGGTGAGAGAAACTTCTTCTTCCGCCTTGACCGCGTGCAGGAGGTTTCTTTGGAACGGCTTGCGGCTGAGTTCAACGTGCTGCCGTATGCGTGCAACGTCTTCCCGGCAGAGTCCGGAATTGCACAGTGTGCTGTGCCCGGCGCTCCGGTTGTTCCGGTGATTTCCGACCGTGAGATCGTTTTGGTCACGATGAAGCGTGCGCAGGAGGGCGACGGCTATCTGCTGCGACTGCTCAACAACACGGCAGGCGCGCGCTCCTGTACCGTTTCCATGGGCGGTGCAGAGCTGTCCCTGGACTTCGGTGCGTATAAGGTACGCACGGTACGGTTTGCTGACGGAAAATTGACGGAAGAAGCAATGCTTGTCATATAAGAGAAAGGGGCTGTGGCACGTAAGTGCCACAGCCCCATAGAAGTTTCCCTTGCCCCTCATCCGCGGTGCATTTTCATGCGATTTTCGCATGAAAACCGGGAAATTCGGGTCATTT
>JAGBZV010000037.1 GCA_017628075.1 Clostridia bacterium | reverse complement strand
CACACGGAAACGCAATCAATCCGCCAAGAACAGTCAGTGCGGTTTTGTAGGTATACGGAACGAAGGAATGATCTGTCAAATACGAAGCAAACGTCGGACTAAACCAAATGCTGAAGAAAAAGAACAAAACGATCAGAGCATAATTAACGGCTCGAATGGATTTTGCCGGATATTTGTTCTCCATTATAACGCCTCCTGAAATAAAGCAGTTGTAAATTACCATATTAAGTATATCACAGATCCGTTGGCTTGTCAATATATTTATTGTAACACGATAAAAATTTATCGTATTACATAAACCTGGTTGTGAATGAAAAAATACAAAAAGAATTTTTGTTCGAATACTTGACAAAGCAGAACATATGTGCTATAATTATATCAGAAAATTTGTTCGACATCCATACAGATGGCAGCTCGTGCCTCACACACTGATTTTATAAAAGAAAGGACCGGCCGGTTCCAAACGCCAGCCCAATATCATTATGAAGCTTCTTAACATCACTGATCGCCACGGGGCCATTCATTGGCAGGATGTACACGATGCAGATGCTGCTATCGTCCGGCTCTCACAAGGAAGCGACTCCGACTGCTGCATCGGAATTTCACCGGAAACCTCCGAATATGCGGAGCATAATCTCCACGGCTGCTTCGATGCACGTATTGCGTGCGGCGTATCACATTTGCTCGGCGGTATCACCGTCACCGAGGTTCGCACGGAATGCGCATGGCTCATCCGACAGCTGCGCCGCATATCCGTATACCACACACTTCCTATCGTCGTTCTCTGCCTGGGTGAATTCGGTGCCTCCGACAAGTTCAAGGCGTTCACTCCCGCGCACAATGCGTCACTTGTCCGCTGCGCCGCGCGCGAGCTGCGCCGTGCAGGCTTCACGCCGATCCTCTGCGCAGATCACGAAACGCTCAATTGCTGTCTTGACCGCAAAAAGCTCGGCGAAATCGGACTTTGGTACGTACGCCCCTTTGTCACGGAAAAGACGGCGTACACTGAGGAGCCGAATATGCTACTTTGGCAGTATTCCACAGAGTCTTCACCTAGAAATACCGGAATTTCCGCATCCTACTCTGTCGCCAAGCCCATTCATTTTGAATTTGAGCCCCTTCCTCCTAAAATTCGCTGTCATACCGTAGGCATCGCCGATGCACTTTCCACACTCGCAGAGCGCTTCGTCACCTTTCCCTCTGCCGCCTGCTTCTGATATCTTGTGCCAAGCGGCTTTGCTATCGAATTCCTCGTCTCGAATTCCTTTCCTACACATATAAAAACGAGGTGTTGCAAGTTCTTGCAACACCTCGTTGGAGTTTTCCCTTGCCCCACAGTCAAGGGGCATTTTCATGCGATTTACGTATGAAAATCGGGGAATTCGGGCCCTTTGTGACCCCGGGCTGCCGCAAGTTTTCAACTTGCGACAGCCCCTTTCTTATCAATGGTATAATTCGTATACGTGAATTCGGTTTTCTGCGCGACGCTTTCTGGCTGTTGCGACGGCAATCTCATCCTCCGTCAGACGATCACGCTCGCCAAGCCGCTCAGCAGCCCCATCCCGTGCTTTCTTTGCACGCTCAAGGTCAATCTGCTGGGCAAACTCAAAGGTCGTGGCAATGATGCGGACCTGTTCTGCATCCACATTGACAAAACCGTTCATACAAGATGCAAGAGATGCACTGCCGTCACAGGCCGTAATCTTCAGCATACCGTACTCAATTCCGGAAACAAAATTCGTGTGATTCTTGAGAATTCCGATATCTCCCTCCGTTGTGCGGACGGTAACGGAACGGACCTCGCCCTCAAACGCACATCCCTCCGGCGTTACGACGCAAAGCTTGAAACCTTCCATATCATTCCTGCTTTCTGCGTATGGTACAATACGGACTTACGCATTCATACGCTTCGCTTTTTCTACAGCCTCGTCGATCGTACCGACATAAAGGAATGCCGATTCCGGAAGATCGTCGTGCTTGCCCTCAATGATCTCGCGGAAGCCGCGGATCGTTTCCTTGACGGGAACGTACTTGCCGTCAAAGCCGTTGAATTTTTCAGCAACGAAGAAGGGCTGCGAGAGGAAGCGCTGAATCTTTCTTGCACGGCTGACAATCAGCTTATCGTCATCGGAAAGCTCATCCATACCCATAATCGCAATGATATCCTGCAGCTCCTTATAGCGCTGAAGAATCCGCTGCACGTCACGGGCAACCCGATAGTGCTCCTCGCCAACGACGTCGGGTGCAAGAATACGTGACGTCGATTCAAGAGGATCGACAGCCGGATAAATACCCAGTGAAGCAATCTCACGGGAAAGAACTGTCGTAGCATCGAGATGCGCAAACGTCGTTGCGGGTGCAGGGTCAGTAAGGTCATCCGCAGGCACGTAAACCGCCTGAACGGAAGTGATCGATCCCTTTTTGGTCGAGGTAATACGCTCCTGAAGTGCGCCCATCTCCGTCGCAAGCGTCGGCTGATAACCAACCGCAGACGGCATACGGCCGAGAAGCGCGGAAACCTCAGAGCCAGCCTGTGTGAAGCGGAAGATGTTATCGATAAACAGAAGCACGTCCTGTCCTTCTCTGTCGCGGAAATACTCCGCCATCGTCAGGCCGGAAAGACCGACGCGCATACGCGCTCCGGGCGGCTCGTTCATCTGACCGTACACAAGAGCAGTCTTTTCAATAACGCCGGAATCCTGCATTTCATGATAAAGGTCATTACCCTCTCTCGTGCGCTCTCCTACACCGGTGAAAACGGAAATACCGCCGTGCTCCGTTGCAATATTATGGATAAGCTCCATAATCAGAACCGTTTTACCGACACCTGCGCCGCCGAACAGACCGATCTTACCACCCTTTGCATACGGTGCAATCAGGTCGACGACCTTAATGCCGGTTTCAAGGATCTCCGTTCTCGATTCCTGCTCCTCATACGGAGGCGGATCGCGGTGAATACACCAGCGTTCCGGATCGACGGGATCCTCCTTGTTGTCAATTGCCTCGCCAAGCAGATTAAAGATTCTGCCGAGCGTGCACTCGCCGACGGGTACGGTGATACCTGTACCGGTATCAAACGCATCCATGCCACGAACAAGACCGTCCGTGGAGCTCATAGCAATACAGCGTACGACATCGTCGCCAAGCTGCTGAGCAGCCTCACAGACGATGGTACGATCGCCGTCTTTGATTTCAATCGCATTCAGAAGATCGGGGAGCTTTCCGTTCTCAAAACGAATGTCAAGAACAGGTCCGATGATCTGAATCAGCTTACCTACGCTTCGCTGTTGCATATTTTTATAATCCTTTTAACAATATAATTGATTTTTCGACGCAATAT
>JAGBZV010000036.1 GCA_017628075.1 Clostridia bacterium | reverse complement strand
CCGCCAGCTGTTCCTGGGTCATGTTGCGTTCACGGCGGAGTTTTTTGATAGTTGATCCAATAGACATTGTATCTACCTCCAAATTATATTCAAAAGCGCTTTTGTGATTCTATTATACCACATTTTTGAATAGTTTCCACGCAGCAGATTCACAGTTGTATGGAAGCAATACTTCATTTTTGGTAGAAAGAATGTTGTCCCTAATGAACATCGAACGTGTCGGGTAGCCCGATCATAAAGGACGGAAAGCTCGTGGGTGCGGTGACGCACGTTCTTGTGAACGATCCGACGAGAGGGTACGGGGTTTTTATTGAGAATATGCTCTCCGCGTCGCAGATGCCGATGGAAAAGGCATCGTGATGCAAAATTGAATAAAAATGTTGTCCCTTACGAAGCGTACTCCACGAGTGCGTCAGGTAAGGGACAACAATCGTTTGTCCGCGCGTTATTCGATTTTGATGGACTATGTGCCGTCCCTTTTATAAAACAAGACGCATGAATATGATAATTATGATATCTTCGCCGTCTTTGATTTCCATAATTTTCATAAGAACATTGCCTTTGCTCTTTGTTGCTTGTTTTTCTATTGATCTAATATGAATCCGAGGAATATTTGCGCAAGCGACCATATCAGGGTTGTAAGATTTTTGCAATGGCGGAATGCCCAATCCGGAATCTCCCAGACACCGTTGCCGATCACGGCTCCTGCGGCTGTGCGGCTTCGGCTGTCCGGACGTGTCCGTCCTCAACGCGATAGACCTTGTCACAGCAGGCAAGAATGGCGGGGCGGTGTGTGGTCAGGATACAGGTGCGCGGGAAATCCGTACGCATGATCCCGGCAAGCACACGGGATTCCGTGGCTGTGTCGAGTGCGGAGGTTGCCTCGTCGAGGATCAGCAGGGGCGCGCGGCAGAGCAGTGCACGCGCAATGGAGAGCCGCTGCAGCTGTCCCTCTGAAAAATTGTAGCCGCGCTCTCCCATACGTGTATGGATACCGTCCGGCAGAGTGGAGAGAAACTCCCAGGCATCTGCATCGCGCAGCGCCCGTTCAAGGTCTGCGTCGGAGGCCGTTGGTGCGGCAATGCGAAGGTTTTCTGCGACGGTTCCGGAAAACATGGCGCTGCTCTGCGGCACGTAGGCGCAGAGGCGGCGTGCGGCGGCGGAGGCGGACACCTCGGCATCTCCGGCGCGAAGCAGGATCGTTCCCTCGTTGGGAGAGATAAGACCGAGCAGCATACGCAGGATCGTCGTTTTTCCTTCGCCGGATGGCCCTACGAGCGCAACGGTTTCACCGGGGGATGCACAGAAGCTGACACCGTCGAGCACGGGTGTATTGGCATCGTGGTACGTGTATCGGACACCGTGTGCCTCAACGGCAATGCCCGAAGTGCGAGCTGCGGCAAGCACGGCGCCTGCGGCCTCGCAGAGGGTATCGTCCTCGCGCGGCAGCTCCGTGATTTCCATAATACGGCCCGCTGCCGTTGCTGCAGTGATTGCGGTCGGTGCAAGGGAAACGAGTGCGGAGAAGGAGGAGGAGAGATACCCCGTGATCTGCAAAAACAGCGTCATGGTACCTAAGGAGATTCTGCCCGTCCACAAGCGGAACACGCTCCATGCGTAGCACAGATTTCCAACGATCAGACCGATGACGGACATACACGCGGAAAGCGTCAGCGAAAAACGGTCGTGTGCAAGGCGCAGACGGCGATGCTCAGAGAGCAGCGTGCGCAGCTGTGCGGAATAACGGTCTGTCAGATCAAAGGCCTTGATCGTCTGCAGATTCTGAATGGACTCCTCGCTGTAGGACAGCACCCGTCCGTTGATCTCACGGCTTTGAAGGCTGTATTTTCGGATCATTTTTGCGGAAAACCGGGAGAGCAGTAAAAGAAACGGTGCGCTGATAAGTGCGATTGCGGCCATGGTGACGTCGTAATACAGCACGATGGCCAGGCATCCTACGAACATGGTCAGACGGGTGACTGCGTTTGGAATGAAGGAAATGATATAGCCGGAAACCGTGCTGACATCCCCCTCTAAACGGTTGAGAAGCTCGCCGGAATGAAATTTGCAGACGTCCTCCCAGCGCGCGGTGATAATATGGTCATAGATTTCTGCACGGACCTCGCTTGCAATACGGGTTGATACGATGGAGGCAATGCGCTGCGATGCGGCACTGACTGCGATGCTGAGCAGCGACAGGCTCACGGCAAGCACGGCGCTTTTGATGAGAACGCCGCTGTTATGGGAAACGACGGCATCGATGAGAAATTTTGCGGCAAGACCGGTGCCAAGACTCATTGCAGTACCGGCAAGGCCGATCACGATATAGACAAGGATTCCGAGCCGATAGCGGAGCATATAGTGCCAAAGCCAAAGCCATTCGCGCTTCATGCTTTTCAGAAGGGTGGCATATTCGCCGGGTGTTTTCATGGTACAAATTCATCCTTTTGGAAGACGTATGCGGGGCGTCATCGTTTTTCTCATTATACCACGAAATTCCGAAAAAAGCAAGATGTATCGGCACTTTGATGCGGTTTTTGGCGCAGATTTCCTGAAACGCTTGCTATTTGTCCGGTTATGTGATATAATACCTTGTAACAGTATTGCAGATGGGAAAGGGAGAGTCATCATGTACGTAAAGGATCAACATAAAATCTGGCTGGCAACGGGGGCAGAGCGAATTTACCTGGAGCCGTCCATGGCAAATCGCCACGGCCTGATCGCAGGTGCAACGGGTACGGGCAAAACCGTCACGCTCAAGGTACTTGCAGAATCGTTTTCCGATATGGGCGTTCCGGTATTCATCGCGGATATCAAGGGCGATCTGAGCGGAATGTGTGAGGCGGGCACGGAAAATAAGCACATCCGTCGCTCCATTGATACGATGGGGATCGAGCAATTTACATATACGCCGTATCCCATACAGTTCTGGGACGTATACGGAAAGCAGGGACTTCCCGTACGTACGACGGTGTCGGAGATGGGACCTGCGCTGCTTGCGCGCCTGCTCGGTCTGAACGATACGCAGGAGGGCATTTTACGGATCGTGTTCCGCATTGCCGATGAGAGAGGGCTTCTCTTGATCGATCTGAAGGATCTGCGCAGCATGGTGCAGTACGTCGGGGATAACGCAAAGGAATTCAAGCTGGTCTACGGCAATATTGCACCGCAGTCTGTCGGTGCAATTCAGCGCGCGCTTCTTGCCCTGTCCGATGAGGGCGGTGATCTGTTTTTCGGTGAGCCCTCACTTGCGCTTCCGGATTGGATGGAATGGGCGGAGGACGGACGCGGGGTGATGAACGTTCTGGAATGTCAGGAGCTGTTTCAGCATCCGCTTCTGTACGGTACGTTTTTGCTTTGGATGCTGTCCGAGATCTACGAGATGCTGCCTGAGGCAGGCGATCTCGATCGTCCGAAGCTGGCGTTCTTCTTTGATGAAGCACATCTGCTGTTCAAGGACGCACCGAGAGCCCTCGTGGAAAAGGTGGAGCAGGTTGTGCGTCTGATCCGCTCCAAGGGCGTTTCCGTTTGGTTTATCACACAGAATCCGACCGATATTCCCGAGAGCGTGCTTGGGCAGATCGGCAACCGTGTCCAGCACGCACTTCGTGCGTATACGCCTGCCGACCAGAAGGCTGTCCGCGCTGCGGCACAGTCCTTCCGCACGAATCCGGCGTTTGATACGGCAGAGGCCATTCAATCGGTCGGAACCGGAGAGGCGCTCGTGTCCGTGCTTGATGCGGACGGTGTACCGGGAATCGTGGACCGCGCGTTTATTTTGCCGCCGCGCAGCTCGATGAAGGCGGTGGCGGAGGACGTACTGCAGCGCGTTGTGGACGGCAGTGCATACAAAGAAAAATATGCGGAGCGTATTGACCGTGAATCGGCGTACGAGGCGCTGACGAAGACCGCAGAGGAAGCCGCTGCCAAGGCAGAGGAGGAGGCAGCCGCAGCCAAAAAGGACGAGGAGCAGCGGGAAAAGAAGCAGGGGGAGAAGAAGGAGCAGAAAAAAACCACAACCCGTAAAAAAGCGGGTGTCTTGGAAAAGGCACTGAGCTCTACTGCAAACACCATCGGCCGTGAAATCGGAAAAAAGATCGTGCGCGGCATTTTTGATACGTTTTTCAAATAAAGAATCCGGCACTGTCACAGGCGCATCCTGTGACAGTGCCGTTGATTTTTATTCGTATCGAATTTCAAGAATGCGCTCCCCAAGATAGGGGCGCAGAAATGCCTCGATAAAGGACTCAACCTCTGCAGCGGCCTTTTCTTCCAACGCCTTGGAGTCAAGATTCTCATCGAGATGGCGACGGGCTTCCTGGAGGGCGAGCAAGGCATCATCTTTGGTTGAGGGATTGTGCATCATCTCTTACATAAGAACGCAGCATAGGGGAGATACTTTCACGGAAACCACCGTGAAAGGAGTCTTCTTTTTTTATGTGTACTGCAATACAAATTCCGCCTGCCCTCGGAGCGGCCCCGTTTTTTTTCGGGCGCACGCTTGACCTTGAGTATCATCACAGGGAGGCGGTGACGCTGATTCCGCGCGCCTGTCCTATGCCACGACCGGATGGGGATGTCCTGCGCACGCATCCGGCACTTCTCGGGATGGCGTATATGGCTGAGGGCTATCCGCTGTTTTACGACGGCATGAATGAGTACGGCGTATGTGCGGCAGGTCTTGCGTTTTCCGGCTGCTGTGCGTACAGAGCGCCGGATGGCGGCGGCTTTGCAAGACGGCGGCTTCCGCCGTGGGCGCTGATTCCCGACGTGCTTCTGCATTGCAGGACGGCAGAGGAAGCAGCGGAGCGTCTGCGCGGCACCGTGCTCTGTGACGTCCCGTTCATTCCCTCGCTGCAAAATCAGCCCATGCACTGGCTGATTGCCGATCGAGAAACCGCATGGGCGGCAGAGCCTGATTTTGCGGGCGTGCTTCGGATCATACGGAATCCGCTGGGTGTGTTGACCAATGCGCCGCCGCTTGACTATCAGCTGGATCGACAGCGCGATTATGCGTATCTTACGCCAGATGCGCCCACGGATGCTTATACGCGCGGCATGGGATCTGCCGGCTTGCCAGGTGGATGGACCTCACCTGCACGGTTTGCACAGGCGGCGTATCTGCGTCGGACGATGCGTCCCCAAACGCCGACGGCGGTCTTTTCCATGCTGGATGCGGTGTCGGTGCCGCGCGGTGCGGTGCGCACGGAGCACGGCGAGGAGGTCGTGACGGTCTACGCGGCGTGTATGGAGCCGGAGGCGTTTGCGTATCATGCGGTAACAGAATACAGCCGCACACCGCTGTCGGTCTGTCCGGAGATAGCGGAGCGGCTCGGAGAGGAGCCATTCTGCGTACCGATCCCGGACGGATCGGATGAGGCGGCGTGCGGCTGAGCACGGTGCGGTTATTCGTTTGGCGGGATGAGATCGACGAAGGTGGGGACGTGACCGACGGCGGGCAGGAATCTGTGCAGAAGATCGTCGGTGGAAAAGGCAACCGTCGCCGTATTGATGCACGGATGTGCGCCAAAGCGCGGCGCATCAAGCAGGGCACGGTCGATGAGCAGACGGACGCGGTGCTCGTGATCGAAGATCAGCCCGAGAACCGATACGGAGCCGGGGGTGAGATTGAGCAGCTCCTCAAGCCGCTCACCATCTCCAAACGACAGGCGCGCAATGCCAAGCTCCTTTGAGAGAACCTTTGTCTTAAAGGGCTTGTCTGCGGGCATTAAGAGGAGATAGAACACGGTTTTCTGCTGGTTGCAAAGAAACAAATTCTTGCAGATGGTAAAGCCGAAGACCTCGTCAACCCGCGTGCAATCCTCCATGGTCATGAGAGGCTCGTGCGCGGTCCATTCGTAGGAAATTCCGCAGTTATCAAGAAATGCGAACGTATCCAATTCCTTCTGAAGCGGTGTGTGTCCGTCGATACCGTCGGCTGTCGGCGCGGCGTGATACAGGCAGAGGGGCATATCGGTGTGTTCCTTTCATCGTTGGATTCTGTTATAGAAAGCGCTCCCAGAAGCGCATATTCCGCCGCCCCTCGGGGAGGTATTTCCAGACCGTCAGGTGCAGGGCGTCGCTGTGATCGGTACGGATGAATCCGGATTTCTCCAGCACGCGGTCAGAGGCAGGATTTCCGTCGAGAACGCCTGCGATCAGCCCGCGCACCCGGGGCTGTGTCATCGCCCAATCGCGCAGCGCAATCAGCGCCTCGGTCATATATCCCATTCCGCGGAAGGGCTCCAGGGTGGCGTATCCGACCTCGACGAGTCCGATATGATCGGGATCCTTTTGGGGCGAATTCATGAATGCGGCGGAGCCGATGCGTGCACCGTCCTCCTTTCGGTAAATGATGCGGTTCGTATACCACGCAAAGCGGCTGCGCCGATCACGGCGCATACGCTCCCATAGCTCCTCCATTGCCTCGCGCGTGTCCGGGGCGCAGAAGAACGGATCCTGCGCAGTGCGCAGAGCGTCCTCGAACGCATCCGGGGACAGCGGCACGATGCGGAGTCTTGGCGTTTCCAGCGTAACGAGTGGGGTTTGGTTGTTCATGCGGTGTTTGCTCCAAAAATCAGCCTCTGTCACGGAAGACGGGCTCGAAATCGTCGTCCTCGTTGTTTTCAGGCTCGGTGTAGTACGGATCGATCATGATCTCCTTGATCTTTGGGAATGCGGCGTACATGGCCATAAAGCTGCAGGTGCCGAAAATGAGCAGGAAGGGCGTGAGAAGTCCAAGCGGTATATAGATCAGCAGGACCGCATAGCAGAGCAGACAGAACAGCACCATACCGATGACGGCGGTAAGGTTTCTCTTGAAGCCGAGCAGCGCAAAGATCAGCGCGTTTTTGAGGATCTTGAAGATGGAAAGCTGGAAGGTGACCATCATCGGATAGATGTAGAAGCGCATGATGAAATACAGAACGATGAGGAACAGGCTCAGATAGAATCCGACGTTGGCGATGAAGTTGACACCGATATTGTAATAGAAGAACATAACGTCATAGACGAGAAGCGCACAGAACAGCACGTCGAGAATACCGAAGACGAGAGCTTGTCTCCAATTGCGGCGGATGGCGTAAAAGAAGTCGCTCATAAAGAAGATGGGCTCCTGCTTGACCATGTTGCGCATAATATAAGCTGTGCCAACGTTGACGAAGCCGAAGGTGAAGATCACGAGTGCCGCAAGTGCGAGCATAACGTACGTGGCAGGAGTCGGAACGTAATTGATCGCCTTGTAGCCGAGAATGCCGTTGAGTGCGGCGGTGACGGGGGACTGATTTCCCAACAGGATCCCTGAAAAGGCGGGGTTGAGAATATGCGTCGGCGCAAGGCTTTCGACGCTGACGTTTCCGGAGCGGGCAAACAGATAGAAAAGAATGGGGAAGTTGCCCAGTATGTAAAGCAGGTTCAGCTGCACCGTACGGCCGAAATAGCGGCCATACAGCTTAAAGAAGTTGATGAGGTTGAAGTCGGTGATACGGTCCTGCTTCTTGACACCCTTTCCATCGATGCCTCCGGAGAAGATCTCGTACAGGTTGAAGCCCTTTTTCTTGCTCCGGTATTCCCGGAAATTGTTGCGGTTTGCCATGGCGGTGATTCCTTTCAGAATATTTGACGTGTTCAAATCAGCAGCAGCACGGAGATGCTGAGCTGGACGGCGGCCTGCGCGGTATAAAGCAGGACGGTAAAGGTCAGAATGGGTGCGATCTCGGCGATCGCATAGCGCAGGGGAGCGGCGCGGTATGCCGGATTGGGCTCGGCACGCCGTCGTCCGAAGCGCAGGCATTTGGCGGAAAGACAGACGGCTTGTGCGGCGAGCAGGAGCTGGATCAGCACGGCGCACGGAAGGGCGGCACCCGGAGCGCCTCTGAGCAGCGTGAGCACGTATCCGGATAAAAATCCGCGGACGGCACAGAGCACGGCGGCGGGCAGCGCGGGGATAACGGACAGCATACAAAGCAGCGCGGGAGCGGAGCTCAGTGCCGTATGAAAGAACCATGCGGAAAAGAAGGACAGATATTCGGCGGCTGTTCGGTACTGTGCGGGATCGCGTGCATCACAGTATGCACGGACCGCAGCTGCCGCATCGAACGCGGTGTCGCCGGACGCGTACAGACAGGCGACGGCACCCGATATTGCGCAGGCAAGCATCAGGGCACAGAGCACGGTGATGCTGCGAAGCTGTGCGGGCGCGCACAGCGCGTACGTGCGCATTCCGGACAGAAACAGCTTATGCAGCTCTGAGGCGGATGCAGTGCGGCTGTTCGTTTTGTGATTTCTGCGATCTGCGCTTTGATCCATTGGTACAATCCTCCG
This sequence comes from Clostridia bacterium, assembly GCA_017628075.1. GTDB lineage: Bacteria > Bacillota > Clostridia > Oscillospirales > CAG-272 > RGIG3925. The sequence continues at coordinate 1,958 of JAGBZV010000036.1, read as the reverse complement.
ACGGCAGTAGTTTGAAGCTCTATCTGCCATCAGTATATGTGCCGGTGTGGACAAAAAGACGCGCCGCATCCATCAGCGCTTCTGTGCGCCCAGCTCCTCGGCACGTGCGGTACAGGCACGCATCGCGCGCGCAAGGATTCCGGGGAGATCCTCCTCGCGCAGCACCTGCATGGCGCGCTCCGTCGTTCCGCCGGGGGAGCAGACGCGCCGAATCAGCGTCTCCGGCGATTCGCCGGATTCCAACACCATCCGTGCTGCGCCGGCAGTCATCTGGCAGATGCCCTCAAGGAGCGTCGGAGCATCGACGCCCTGTGCGCGTGCTTCCTCGTATATGGCGCTGATGATAAGATACAGATACGCCGGTGAGGAGCCGATTGCGGCAATGACGGCGTTCATTTTGTCCTCGGGCAGATCCATTGTCATGCCCGATGCGGAAAAGATCACGGATGCAGCGCGGTAGTCCTCGTCAGATGTAAGTGCGTTGCGGGACAGCGCGGTGGTTCCCATTCCAAGCAGCATTGGTGTGTTTGGCATCGCGCGAATGACCGGCACGTGTGCGCCGAGCATCTCGCAGACGGCCTCGGTTGAGATGCCTGCGGCAATGGATACGAAAACCTTGTTCTGCAGGGGGAGTTCGGTAAGCGGCTCCAAGACCTCACGGTACTGCTGCGGCTTGACGGCAAGAACGATCATATCTGCCCAACGCACGGCAGAGGAATTGTCGGGGAAAATTTCCACGCCCTGCGCACGGTAAGGCTCACATTTTTCGAGTGTCCGGCTGGTTAAGCCAAGAATAAACGGATGCGAATTTGCTTTCAGTAAGCCGCCCAGCATCGCTGCCGTCATGTTTCCGGCACCGAGGAAGGCGAGCCTGATAGGACGATTCATATAGACGCACGGTTCCTTTTTGCGATTTTGTCATATATAATATGATAACACAAAAGTGCATCAAAAGCAATAGCATGGGACGCTTTTTTGTAAATTTTCTGCGTCGTATCCGTTTCGTCCGTATGACAGGGGCGATGCGTTTCTGCTGCGGGGCGTGGGTTGGTGCAAAAAAAGAAAAAATTTCCGGAAATTGCAAAAAACCTCTTGCGGGATGGCGCAGAAAAAGGTATAATAATAAGTACGGAGGCCACATAGCCACCAAATGCAGGTGGTGATGCCCTCGGGAGTGCGCTTGCCCGGATCGGACGGGGAGGTGCTGACACTTGAAAATTCGGTAGCGGTACGCGGAGGCTCTGACATGAAGCTTTTAGAAGAAAAGATCCGACTTGAGGGACAGATTCTTGCGGGCAATGTGCTCAAGGTAGGACATTTTGTAAATCATCAGATCGATATAACCCTTCTGCGCGAAATGGCGCGGGAGCTGGGACGGCTGTATGCCGATGCCCACGTCACGAAGGTGCTGACCATTGAGGCGTCCGGAATTGCCCTTGCAGCGGCAGTTGCGCTGGAGATGGGTGTGCCGATGGTCTTTGCAAAGAAGAACGCAACGGCCAATGTGTCGGGCGAGGTCTATACGGCGCGCGTTGCTTCGTTTACGCACAACAGGGTATACGACGTGATCGTTCCATGCGCGTATCTGTCTGCGGAGGACCGCGTCTTGATCGTGGACGATTTCCTTGCACAGGGCAATGCGCTGTGCGGACTGATCGACATCGTCGGAATGTCCGGCGCGGCGGTTGTCGGATGCGGCATTATCATTGAAAAGGGCTTTCAGGGCGGCGGAGATGCTCTGCGCAAGCGGGGAATTCGCGTGGAATCTCTGGCGCTCGTTGATCGGATGGATGCGGAAACGGGAGAGATTTCGTTTCGCTGATGCCGCGGGGCGACCGGGAGTGCCTGTTATTTGAGTGTGAATGTGCCTCGTTCCATTCCGTAGAATTGTGCAAATATATCAAATCCGACGGGAAAATCCATCGTTTGCTATTGACAAATTATGGAAACTGTGTTAT
>JAGBZV010000035.1 GCA_017628075.1 Clostridia bacterium | reverse complement strand
TACGTCAACGGTCAGCGGAACGTCCAGCGAAACGGTATGCTCCATCACGCGGCGCAAAATTGCCTTGACCTCTTCACAGCAGCTTCTATGACACTCCACGATCAGCTCGTCGTGCACCTGCAGAATCAGCTGTGCATCAAGCCCGGAGCGGGAAAGCTCCTCCTCCAGCCGCACCATTGCCGCCTTGATGATATCCGCGGCAGAGCCCTGTATGGGGCTGTTCATAGCCACGCGCTCACCGAATGCGATCAGCATCTTCTTTGACGCGGTCAGCTCGGGAATATAGCGGCGGCGGCCCCACAGCGTTGCCACGTATCCGTCCGTTTTTGCCTGCTTGACAACGCCCTGAAGATATGCGGCAACGGCAGGATACGTATTCAGATAGCTGTCAATATACATCCCCGCCTGCTTCTTTGAAACACCGATGTCCGCAGCAAGCGAATAGTCCCCAATGCCGTACACGATGCCAAAATTGACCGCCTTCGCGCGCTTGCGCATCTCAGACGTCACCGCCTCCACCGGAACCCCAAAAACCTGAGAGGCGGTCACCGCATGGATATCGGTGCCTGCGCGGAATGCCGCAATCATCGTTTCATCGCCGGAGATCGCAGCCAGAATCCGCAGCTCGATCTGCGAATAGTCTGCATCCACAAGCACGTAGTCCTCGTTCTTCGGCACGAAATAGCGGCGAAGCTGACGCCCAAGCTCCGTACGGATGGGAATGTTCTGCAGATTCGGCTCCGTCGATGACAGGCGTCCGGTCGCAGTCACGCTCTGGTTGAAGGAGGAATGTACGCGGCCGTCCTCTCCTGCCAGACGACACAGGCCGTCCGTGTAGGTGGATTTCAGCTTCGAAACGCGCCGGTATTCCAAAATATCCTCTATAATGGGATGATACGGTCGGAGCTTTTCCAGCACCTCTGCATTTGTTGACCGCTTCGTCGTAGGGCACGGCAGACCAAGCGTATCGAACAGCACGTCGGCAAGCTGCTTAGGTGAATTGACGTTGAACGTCACCCCGGCAATATCCCATATTCTTTCCATGTATTGCGTACACATCTCGCCCAGCTCCTCGCCGTATGCGGCAAGGCCGTCTACGTCTACCCGGAAGCCGCGCAGCTCCATGCGGAACAGCACGCGGGCAAGCGGAAGCTCGATCTCGCGGTACAGCCGCTCCATGCCGTCCGTACGGATCCGTCCCTCAAGGACCGGCACCAGACGTGCCGCGGCGGCGCACAGAACGCCCGCACCGGCATCCTCCGGCACGACGGCATCCAGATACCGCACGGAAAGCCTCCGGATCTCATAATCGCTCTCAGACGGGTCCAGAACGTACCCGGCAAGCATCGTATCAAACGCAACGTCGATCTCCCCGAAGCCGCGCGCATACAGGGCGTGATAAAACGCCTTTGCATCGTGAACAGCATACGGCCGCGCAGACAAAACGGATGCGATCCGTGCATCCTGCATGGGACAGCGATAGATCCGGCAGCCGTCGGAGATATAGAGCATATCCCCGTCCTCCTCACCGGAAATTGCGGCGGCGTACAGCAGGTCATCCGTGAGCGCAAGCAGCGCATCCCCTCCGACCTCGCAGATCTCCGTCGACAGCACTGCATCCCCCTCGGTGCACCGGCAGTCATCCGCCTCACCAAGATCGGCATCCAGCCCCATGCGCTTGATGAGTGCGGCAAACTCCAACCGCACGAACAGATCCCGAAGTCCTGCCCGGTCGTACAGTGCCTCTCTTTGCAGAAGCGAGGAAAACGGCTGGTCCAGCGGCGCGTCACAGACGATTTTTACCAGCATTCTGGAAAAATACGCCTGCTCACGGTCGGCACTCAGCTTGGCTCTGACACCCTTTGCAATATCCGGTGCCTCAAGATTCTCATACAGGCCGTCCAGATCGTGATATGCAGCAATCAGCTTCAGCGCAGTCTTTTCTCCGACACCGGCAACACCGGGAATATTATCGGAGGAGTCACCCATCAGCGCCTTGACGTCAACGAATTGCTCCGGAGAAACGCCGTATTCCGCACGGAACCGCTCCGTGTCAAAGGTGACCGTTTCCTTGTTTGTGGCAAGCAGGACCGTAACGCGGTCCGAGATGAGCTGCAGCGAATCGCGGTCACCCGTCAGCACGTACGCCTCGTAGCCTGCGTCTGCAGCCTGTGCCGACAGCGTGCCGAGAATATCGTCCGCCTCGTAGCCGGGCTGCTCCAAAATCGAAAAGCCGAGCGCACGCGCCACGTCCTTGGCATACGGAAACTGCATCCGCAGCTCCTCCGGAGAAGCGTGTCTTCCCGCCTTGTACGCAGCATACGCTTCATGCCGGAAAGTCGGCTCGCGGCGGTCAAAGGCGATCGCACAAACGTCCGGGGAAAGTGCCGTGATCTGTTTTTCAAGAATGTTGATCATGCCGTATACGGCGTTCGTAAAAACGCCGTCCTTGGTCGTCAGCGGACGGATACCGTAATAGGCACGGTTGAGAATGCTGTTGCCGTCTACAACGAGCAGCTTTTTCATAGAGAGTCCTCCCTTTTCGGAAAACACCCTGCACACCGGGCAAATACGGCATACAGGATCCACTTTTCTCTTATTTTACCACATTTTGGGGAAAATTACAACGCCAAAAGCGCAAAAAACACGCAAGATACTTGATTTTTTCTCCAATTTTTAGTATAATAGGAGGTAGAAATCGCACAGCGGCAAAAAAGCACGCCCGGAGCGTGCGATGTGCCGCACACAGTTTTCCCTGAAAGGAGCTTTTGTTTTACAAAAGCAACGGTCACAGCCATGCAATCAACTACAGACGACTTACAGCAGGAGCCGCAGACACCACGCCGGCGGCGCGCTGTCAGAGCCGTTCCGATGTCCGCAAACGAAACAGCCGCAGACGCAAATACGGTACCGCCACCCGCAGACGAAGCCGTACTCACCACACGCGCGATCGCCGATCAGCTCCGCGCGCTTGAAATGACCGCAGAGCCCCCCGCCGCATCCGATATGCCGGAGGATCCGGGGACACCAGATGCACAGGAGATTCCGCAGACGTGGCAAATCCCCCCCGCAACCGAAGCGGAGCTTGCCGCGCTTGCCGTGCAGCCCACGCAAGAGGACAGGCAGATACCGGGCGACATCCCCGCTGCTTCCGCCCCGTCTGCCCCCATATCACGCCGCACGTGCATTCTCCTTCTGTGCGCAGCACTGCTCCTCATCGCCATCCTGATCGGAGCCCTCCGCTCCTGCAGCCGCTCCACCGCCGTCATGCTGTATATCGGTGATCATGCGGTCGGTTATATCACGGACAGTACCATTCTGGAAGCGCAGCAAAATCGTCTGGAACATGACCTGAATGCAGACGGAACCGCTTATCCGCTCATCATTCCCGTCTGCCGCACAGAGTTCGCGGAGATCAACGGCACGCCGGAGTTTTTGAGCGATACGGAGATCTACGACGCCCTTTTCGCGCACGCGGCAAAGGGGTATGTACGCGGCTTCGCACTCATTCCGACGAACGGAGCAGAGGGCACACCCGCCGCCCCCATTGCCGGCGCACTGACGGAGGCACAGATCCTCGCTGCCGCAGATGCAGCCTGCGCCATCCGCAAAACGGATCTGTCACAGAACCTGCCTCAAAACGCCATTCTCAACGTCACCCCCACCTTCACGTGGACAGCCGCATGGATCAGTGAGGATGCGCTGTACAGCGAGGGCGCGCTCGTCACCTATCTGCTTGATTCCGTCCGATCGGACTCCCCCCTGCTCTCAGCCGAGGCGTACGTGATCGAAACGGTCAGCGAGCGGATTCCCTACGGCACAACGTACGTCCCCAACGACGAAGGATTTGACGGTGTCCGCACGATGATATCCGTCGGTGCAGACGGCCTTGCAGAGGTCACCTACACCTCCACGCTCGACGCGCTCACGGGCGAGCTTCTGGATCGCCGCGAAACGGCGCGTGTCATTAAAAAGGAAGCCGTCAATGCGGTCGCATACGAGGGTAAGTATCCTCTGCCGGACGGCGTTTCTACGGGAACGTTCCTCTGGCCGCTTCCGGAGATCCCGGACGACGATCTGCCCCTGGATGCAAACGGCGAGCCCTACACGCCCGAAAATCCACTCGCGCTGAAGAATACGTACATCTCCTCCGGATACGGTGACCGTATCCTCTGGGGCTCCCACGACTTCCATCTCGGCTACGACATCGTTGCCCCCGCGTATACCGATATCTATGCGGCCGACGGCGGCATCGTCGTCTATGCAACCTATCACGCCTCCTACGGCTACGTCACGCGCATCCGCCACGCAAACAACGTGGAAACGCTGTACGCACATCAGATCAAGCAGTACGTCCAAGCAGGTGATATCGTCGAGCAGGGACAGGTTATCGGACAGGTCGGATCCACGGGAGATTCCTCCGGTCCGCATCTGCATCTGGAATTCCGCCGCGATCACGTCACCGTTGATCCCGCCGAATACATCACGGTACCCGAGGGCATTCTCGTTTTGGGCAATAGCTGATCCGAGAGCATCAACGAAAAAACAAAGAGCATTTCCATACACATCAACGTGTAACGGAAATGCTCTTTTTGGGTGATTTGTATTTCAGCGACAGCCCCGGCCCTCCTCAAGGCGCAGCTTGGACTGATTAAAGCGGAACGCAAGGGCAGTCAGCGCAAGGTCATAGCTGTCCGCACCGAAGCCGCTGATCTGACCGACACAGACGGGCGCAAGGACCGACGTCTGTCTGAAATCCTCCCGCGCATAAATATTGCTCATGTGCACCTCGACCACAGGAATGCGGATCGCAGCAATGGCATCGCGGATGGCATAGGAATAATGTGTATATGCACCTGCATTGAGAATCACACCGTCACACTCCAGCCGTGCGGCGTGCAGGATATCAATGATCTCTCCCTCGTGGTTGGACTGTGCGAAGGCCAGCGTAATGCCCATGGCCTCGGCAGCAGTGCTCAAATGGCTGCAGATATCCTCCAGAGTAGCGCAGCCGTAAACGCCCGGCTCACGTTCACCAAGCAGATTCAGGTTGGGGCCGTTCAGAACAAGAACTCTCATTTTCCGTATTGCGGTCACCGGGGACCGTTCCTTTCTTTTATGTCGTACCGTTATGCACGGTCTTCTTATAGTATACCGCATTTCTGTGAATTTTGCAAGCGAAATTTGTAAACGGTTTTGTTTTTTTATCACTGCCGCATAATTCAGGCATCTCGCATACTGAGCATAAATGGAAAAAGCTTACCGTATAATAAATTTTCCAAAAAAACTCTTGACATATTCTCCTGCATCGTATATAATAATTAAGGGCTTAATTATCAAATTGTAAACGATCAAGCTTTTAACTGTTGGCGTTTATACACAGCGCCGCCTCGTGCAAAAAAAATTCGCAAAAAGGAGTATTCATCATGTGTCATACCTCCGACGAAAAGAAGCACCTGTGCTGTGTCGTTGCACAGCTTATGAAAACTGAGCGAATGCACCGCGCCGTTGTGGATTCCAGGGTTTCCGCACTCGGCATCCATCGCAGACAGCATTCCATTCTGCGGGAAATCGCACGCGCACAGAATCAGCCGGACAGCCGTGTTCTCTCTCAGAAGGATATTGCGCAGCGCTTCGGCGTCAGCGCGGCTGCCGTTGCTATGATGATGAAGAAAATGGAGGCGGAGGGATATATCTCCCGAAAGATGTCCTCCAACGATAACCGCTTCAACGAGCTGTATCTGACGGAGCTGGGACAGTCTATTCTGTCGCAGTCCCACGAAATCTTCCGTGAGATCGACGCGGCTACCTACAAGGGCATCTCCGAGGAGGATCTGACCGTGTTCATGCGCTGCCTGGAGCAGATGCAGGAAAACCTGTCTGCAATGCCCGAGCTGGACGGAAAGGGTGATCTCCCCGCAGGCCGCTTCGCGCCCCAAAAATAAGTCTGTACCCGCCGTCACACCCCCAAAATCCTTATAACGTAATCATATATACCGTACATTGCGTCCTCTGCACCGTCAGCATCGCGATGTACGGTATTGTATGTTATAAATTATTTAATCACACTTAACCAAGAAAGGATGATCCCACCCTTGAAACGCTGGCTGAAATACGTCAAACCCTACTGGCCCTTCTTTGTGCTCGGCCCCATGTGCATGATTATTGAAGTAATCGGTGAAATGATCATGCCCAAAACGCTCGCTATGATTATTGACTACGGCGTTGGCGCAAAGCCCATTGAGGAAGCCTCCACGTTTATTCGCTGGATTTACCGTATCTGCGGGGAAAACGCCTCCCCCTTCATCATCGCCGCCATGGTCGGCATGATCTTTACCGCCATCATCATGATGATCGGCGGCATCGGCGGCGCATACTTCGGCGCCAAGGCGTCCGTCAACTTTGCTGCAGACCTGCGTGAGGATATATACCGCAAGGTGCAGACCTTTTCCTTTGCCAATATTGACAAGTTCTCAACGTCCTCTCTCATCACCCGTCTGACAAACGACGTCACGCAGATGCAGAACTTCGTCATGATGCTTCTGCGGATGTGTCTGCGCGCGCCCGGTATGATGATCGGCGCTCTGATCATGGCGCTGTCCATCAACGCGCGCCTGTCGATCATACTTGCCATCGTCATGCCGCTGCTTCTGTGCGCCATCGCTATTCTCATCCGCCGCGGCTTTCCCAGGTTTGCCGCCATGCAGACCAAGGTCGATGCACTCAACGGCACCGTACAGGAAAATCTGACCAACGTACGCGTCGTCAAATCCTTCGTGCGCGACGGCCTGGAGCGCAAAAAATTCAGTCAGGCAAACACCGAGCTCAAGCAGAGCGGCATCGCGGCATCCAGCGTCATGATCTTCATGTCCCCCATCATGAGCTTCTTCATGAACGTCACCACGATCGCCGTCTATTGGTTCGGCGGCAACATGGTCGTTTCCGAAACGATGACGCCCGGCGATCTCTCCGCGTTCATCACGTATATCACGCAGATCCTCTCCTCCCTGATGATGGTCACCATGATGTTCGTCATGATGTCCCGTGCACTTGCATCGGCACACCGTATCACGGAGGTGCTCAACGAGGATCCCGACATCACCGACAGCACGGCAAACCGCGATCTGACAGTAAAGCAGGGAGAAATCACGTTTGAGGACGTTTCCTTCCGCTATTACAAGAACAGCGAGGAGCGCGTGCTGGATCACGTATCCCTGCATATTCCCGCAGGCGCAACCGTCGGCATCATAGGCTCGACGGGATGCGGAAAAACGACGCTCGTATCCATGATCTCCCGCCTCTACGATGCAGACGAGGGCGCCGTCCTCATTGACGGCATCAACGTCCGCGAGTACAGCCTCCACAACCTCAGAGAGGGCGTGGGCATGGTTCTGCAGAAGAACACGCTGTTCTCCGGCTCCGTATCCGACAACCTCCGCTGGGGCAATCCGCTTGCGACGGAGGAGGAAATGCGGACCGCAGCCGCATACGCACAGGCAGATGGCTTTGTCAGCGCGTTCACAAACGGTTACGACACGGAGATCGAGCAGGGCGGTACCAACGTTTCCGGCGGTCAGAAGCAGCGCCTGTGCATTGCACGCGCCTTGCTGAAAAAGCCGAAGATCCTCATCCTCGACGACTCCACCTCTGCCGTGGATACAGCGACGGAGGCGCGCATCCGACAGGCGTTCCGCGAGGAGCTTGAGGACTCGACCAAGATCATCATCGCACAGCGCATCAGCTCCGTACAGGATGCGGACTGTATTTTCGTCATGGAGGACGGCCGTATCACGGGTGCGGGCACCCACGAAGAGCTGCTTGCCTCCGACGCCACATATCAGGAGATCTACAATTCCCAAATGGAATCCCGTAAAAAGGAGGTGCTCGCATGAATTCCCATACGACAGAACAACGTATTCCGGGCTCACGCTCGCTTGACGTTCTGCGCAAGCAGTATGTTGGTTCCCCTGCGGGCGCACCGGGCGTAGGAGGCCCGAGAGGTCCGATGGGCGGTCCGCGCCGCGGCGGTGGTCCCGGCGTGCACGCCAAGGGCAAGCCGAAAAATATGCGTGCAACCGTCCGCCGTCTGCTTTCCTACGTAACGAGCTATCGCTGGCAGCTGCTCCTCGTCTTCTGCTTTATGATCGTCAACACGGCGGCATCGCTGTACGGCAGCTTCCAGATCAAGCCCATTATCAACAACCTGATTGATCCCACGCTGAGTGCGTCTGCACGCATTTCCGCTCTTTCAGGCTCGCTTTTGATCCTTGCTTGCGTATTTTCGGTCGGCATCGTCACCAACTACGTACAGGCGCGCCTCATGCTCAAGATCTCGCAGAACACCACGGAGGCGATCCGGCGCGACCTGTTCCACGCAGTACAGGAGCTTCCCGTCCGCTTTTTCGACAGCACGCCGACGGGTGAAACCATGTCGCGCTTCACAAACGACATCGACTCCATTGATATGATGATCAACCACTCCCTCACGGGTATCGTTTCGGGTGTCATCAATCTTGTCGGTACGTTTATTATGATGATCTTCACCAACATCTGGCTGACGCTCATCACCGTGATCTTCCTTCCCATCTTCGCCCGCGGCGGTGCGATGATCGCCAACCGTTCCACAAAATACTATTCCGGTCAGCAGGCGGCACTCGGTGCGGTCAACGGCTATATTGAGGAAAGCGTATCCGGTCAGAAGGTCGTCAAGGTCTTCAACCATGAGGACGTCTGTGTGGAGGAGTTCACCACGCTCAACAACGATATGCGCGACAAGCAGTTCCGGGCGCAGTTCTGGGGCGGCATCATGGGCCCGATCATGGGCAACACCTCGCAGATCACCTACGCCCTGACAGCAGGCATCGGCGGTCTTCTGTGCCTTGCAGGACGCTTCGACGTGGGCGGTCTGGCACTGTTCGTCAACTTTTCCAGACACTTCTCCATGCCCATCAATATGATCTCTCAGCAGATGGCGACCATCTTCTCCGCACTTGCCTGCGCAGAGCGCGTATTCACGGTCATGGATCAGCCGCCCGAGGAGCCCGACGTCCCCGGAGCGTGCACCCTGCCCGCGGATGCCGCAGGCTGCGTGGAGCTGTTCAACGTCACGTTCGGATACGTTCCGGAGAAGACCGTCCTGCGCAACATTACCCTGCGCGCAGAGCCCGGTCAGAAGATTGCGTTCGTCGGCTCGACCGGTGCCGGAAAAACGACGATCACCAATCTTCTCAACCGCTTTTACGACATTGCCGAGGGTGAGATCCGCATCGACGGCATCAACATCCGCAATTACACGCGGGATTCCCTGCGCTCAAATATCGCCATGGTCCTGCAGGACACGCATCTGTTTACCGGAACGGTCATGGAAAACATCCGCTACGGCAGACCGGATGCAACGGATGAGGAGGTCATCGCGGCCGCAAAGACCGCCTCTGCACACTCGTTCATCATGCGCCTGTCCGACGGCTATCAGACCATGCTGCAGGGCGACGGCGCAAATCTGTCTCAGGGACAGCGGCAGCTGCTCAACATCGCCCGCGCGGCCATCTCCAAGGCACCCATCCTCGTCCTGGACGAGGCAACCTCGTCGGTCGATACCCGTACCGAGCGGCACATTGAGCACGGTCTTGCACGTCTGATGCAGAACCGTACCACGTTTGTCATCGCACACCGTCTTTCCACCGTACGCAACGCAGATGCCATCATGGTTCTGGAGCGCGGCGAGATCATTGAGCGAGGCAATCACGAGGAGCTTTTGGCGCTCAACGGACGGTATTTTGAGCTTTGGTCCGGAATTACAGAGCTCGACTAAGTCTCGTTTCCGCAATCCCAAAACGCATTCCGGGCTGTTGCACTTACGTGCCCAAGCCCCATAGAAGCTTCCCTTGCCCCTCATCCGAGGGGCAAGGGAAATTCTTTTTTTTGCACCGGATGCCCCGCAGGCCTCAGCGTCCAAGGATCTGCTGTACAAGATCCGGGATCGCCTGAAAATCGCAGACAAGCGAGTACGGCTTTGCAGCGCTGTCATCCATTGCCATCGGCACAAAGGTAACGTGCTTTCGCGTATGCAGCGCAGCGATATTCTGCAGATTGGCAGAAAGTGCGTCGTTGGAGGCAAGCCCAAGCAGCACCGGGCGGTCTGCACGTAGCTGCGCCTTTGCCGCCATTGTCACCGCGGTATCGGTGATGCCGTTTGCCATCTTCGCAAGCGTATTTCCGGTACACGGCGCTATGATGAGCAAGGAAAGCGGCGTTTTGGGGCCAAGCGGCTCTGCGGCAGCGATCGTGCAGATCACACGGCGGCCGCACAGCCCCTCAAGCTCCTCCACAAAATCGGCGGCGCGACCGAATCGCGTATCCGTACGATAAACGATCTCACTGACAATGGGCTGCAGCTCGTAGCCGCGCGCAAGCAATGCCCGCACACTTTCCAGCGCTCGCGCGTGCGTACAGAAGGAGCCGCAGATGGCGTAGCCGATCACGACACACCTCCCAGAAGCTCCGAAAGAATCTGACGGATGCTCTCCCCGATGATCTTCCCCGCCGTCACGGGCGCAGTCTTCCCCGGCAGCGAAAGCGCCCAGATCACGTGGTATCCGTGCTCCCGTGCATACTCCCGATCAATTCCGCCGGGCGCAGAGGCAAGGTCCAGCAGCAGCACGTCGTCCTTCAGCCGCGACAGAAGCGCCGCGCCGACAATCTGCTCCGGCACGGTATTGAAGACAATGTCATAGTCAAGCGGCGCCTCCCCCTCGTATAAAGCAGAAAACGGCAGCGGCGTATGTCCGTTGGCGGCAATCCACGCAAGATCCTCCGACTTGCGTGCGGCAACCGTCACCCATGCGCCTACCGCAGACAGCGTTTTTGACAGCGCCTTGGCCACGCGCCCGTAGCCAAGCACAAGACAGCGCGCACCGTGGATGGTATAGGGAACCTCCGCCATTGCCAAGGCAAGCGCCCCCTCTGCCGTCGGTACCGCATTTGCGATGGCAAGCTCCTCTCTCTGCAGATAATCGGAGATTACAATGCCCCTCGCCTCCGCCATCGCGCGCACCGCGGCAGAGACCTTTCCTCCGACGACAGCCTGCCCCGGAGAAAGCGCATCCAATACCTCCTCAAGCATCACCGTGCGCCTCGTCAGCGGACAGTGCAGACGCTCTCCGTCCTGCGACACAGGCAGCGGAAGCACGACGAGATCCGCTCCTCCAACAGCCGATGCAAGATCTGCCGCCCGCGTAACGGACCCCCAATCTCCCGCATACGTATCCATAGCAAAGACGGCAACCTCCATTCCGTCCCGCGCAAGCCATTTTGCGGTCACCATCTGCCGCAGATCTCCGCCAAGCAGAGCAAGCTTGGGCGGATGAGCGGCGGGCTGCGCGCATATCCGTGTATGCTCCGGCATAGAAATCAACTCCTTTTTTAAACGGTTGCGGCAGATGCCGCATCTCCATTCTATTCCGTGGCACAAAAACCTGTGAGGCACTTCCGTAGATTCGCCCTTGACAAGCAGCGGATTTTCCGCTATAATTATGATAGATCGATATTCCCATCAGCACAAGGCCAAACGGCAGAAAGGAACTGCAATGACCGCAAAAGAACGTTTTTATTCCGTATATACCGAAAAGATCACACGCGACGGCGCCGATAAGCTTCTCGATTACCTCGCCTCGCCCGCCTGTGACTTCTTTACCGCACCTGCCTCCACACGCTTCCACGGCTCCTACGAAGGCGGTCTGTGCGAGCACTCCCTCAACGTCTACGACTGTCTGTGCGACTATCTGCAAAGACAGCGCGTGGAGGAGCGATACGGCCTGTCCTGCTCACCCGAAACCGCAGCCATCGTCGCCCTTCTGCACGACGTCTGCAAGATCAACTGCTATAAGCCCTCAACGCGCAACGTAAAGGACGAGCGCGGCGTTTGGCAAAAGGTCCCCACCTACGAATACGAGGATTCCCTGCCCTACGGACACGGAGAAAAATCCGTATACATCCTCTCCGGCTTTCTCAGACTGACACGCGAGGAGGCGTTTGCTATCCGCTTCCATATGGGATTCTCCGGAACGGAGGAGGTCCGTCTGGTCAGCGATGCGTTTGAGAAATTCCCGCTGGCCTTTGCCCTGCATACGGCAGATATGGAAGCAACGCTTTTCATGGAAGGGAAAAAATCATAATGAACCGTTTTCTCACCGCTCTGCCTGACCGCTTCCGCGAAAGCCGCCCGACCTGTATCATCGTCGGTGCCGGCGATATGGGCAGCTATACCCCAACCCCCGCCCCGGATGATCTCGTGATCGCGGCAGACGGCGGCTACTGCCGTCTGCGCGAGGCCGGTGTACGCTGTGATCTTTTGATCGGTGATCTGGACTCTCTGCCGCGCGAAACCGTCGTCAATACCGAAACACGCCGCTATAATCCGATCAAGGACGATACCGACACGATGCTTGCCGTGCGATACGCGCTTGAAAACGGCTGTACGCGCTTTCTTCTGTTCGGTATGTTTGGCGGGCGCTTCGACCATACGCTTGGATTTCTGCAGACAATGGCGTTTCTCGGCGAAGCGGGCGCACACGCATACGCCTTTGAGCAGACGCCGGACGGAAAGCACTCCTCATACGTCACCGCCCTCAAAAACGGCACGCTCACCTTTCCGGATACGGCACGCGGCTACCTGTCGCTCGCCGCATGGGGCGGAGAGGCACACGGCGTCACGCTGCAAAACCTGAAATACCCCCTCTCCAACGCCTCCCTGTCCCCGAGCCTTCCCCTTGGCATCTCCAACGAATTTCTCGAAGCCCGTGCCGCCTCCGTCACGGTGGAAAACGGCCTGCTTCTCGCGGTGAAGCCGTTATGAGCGGGACCGGTTATCGGCCGTATCGGGCCGCGATCTTCGATTTGGACGGCACGCTATTAGACTCCATGGACGTGTGGCTTGAGGTAGACCGCATCTTCCTCGCACGGAGAGGCCTGCAGCTTCCCGACGATTACGCCGCCGCCATCTCTCCGATGGGCTTTCCTGCCGCCGCTGCCTATACCAAAAACAGATTCTCCCTCCCCGAGGATGAGAGTGCCATCATGGCAGAATGGCACGCGCTCGCCGTAGATGCCTACGCACACCGCGTAGAGCTGAAGCCCTACGCGCTCGACTATCTGCACTCTCTGCGAAAGCGCCGTATTCCGCTTGCCGCGGCAACGGCTTCACAGGCGGTATTCTATATGCCCGCCCTGCGCAGGCTCGGCATTGACACGTGGTTTTCCTCCATCACAGAGATCTCGGAGGTTTCACGGGGCAAGGGGCACCCCGATATTTATCTGCGCGCCGCAGAAAAGCTCGGCTGCACACCGATGCAGTGTGTCGTATTTGAGGACATTCTGCCCGGCATCCGCGGTGCATCGGCAGGTGGCTTCTATACCGTTGGTGTCCGGGACGACCACAGCTCAGACCAGACGCTTCTGCGCGCATTGGCCGATCGCTATATTGAAGACTACCGGGAGCTCCTTGTAAACGACGTCTTCTGAATCCGCTGCCGCAAAATACCGAAAAAGCCGCGTGCTGCGGCCATCAAAGAATCCGCACAGAACCAAAGCCTTCCACAAGCCGATCAGCCGGCTTTGTGGGAGGTTTTTATCAGCCGCTCAAACGGCGCGTGGGCATCCGCCGCCAGGCGTGCCCGTACCGAAGGAAAAAAACAGCCGCATCACACCCGGCAACATCCGCGCCCCCCTCGCATAGAATGACGATGGGGAGCAAACCGGACTGCGGTTCGGACACCGATTGATTTCTTTATGCACTTCACTGCATGAAAGGTATCTTCTCTGGAAATACTTTCGGTACGGAGAGAGCAAAGGCAATCTGCCGACATCGGCTCCTCCGGGATCCCACAAAGAATCAGGAGTGTGAAGTTCCGTGCAGATCAGACGCGGTGATATTTTTTATGCCGATCTGAGCCCCGTCGTCGGCTCCGAGCAGGGCGGACTCAGACCGGTGCTCATCATTCAAAACGATATCGGAAACCGATACAGCCCCACGGTCATAGCGGCTGCGATCACAAGTCAGCTGACCAAGGCGAAGCTGCCGACACATATTGACGTGTACGCAGATCGCTTCGGGCTTGCCAAGGATTCCGTCATACTATTGGAACAGATCAGAACCATCGACAAGCGGCGTCTAAAGGAAAAAATGGGACACCTTGACGACAGCGTAATGCAGAGAGTCAACGAAGCGATTTCCGTTTCCATCGGACTCGGCGGTGACAGAAGCCGTGCCGGTCAGCGCGGCACGCCGCAGACCGCTGTGCTGACCGCTGCATCCGGAATGCCCGGTGCTGCGGCATCCGCCCTGCAAACGGCCGGAAACGGAAAAGGGGACACCGTCGGATAAGCGCCCCGCTGTCACCGACCGACGGCATCGTGCATATCCTGATAAGGAAGCGGCTTTGCTTACGCCGCGGAAAGGTTGGTTGCACGCATGAAGGTCGTTGTCGTTCGGGCACCGAGAATCCTGACGCCTCTGCTCAGACGTCTGTTCCATATTCCGGGTAGGATATGACCGGAATAACCGGGCCATAGATCCCGCAAG
>JAGBZV010000005.1 GCA_017628075.1 Clostridia bacterium | reverse complement strand
GCTCGTTGTTGAGATTGGGTGCCCAAACCGGGCGAAGATCGTCGTTGGGACAGAATACGAAGCGCTCAGGATAGAGCTTCGTGTTTTCAATCAACGCGCGGTTGAGATAACTGCGCATACATTCTCCGCTCTCTCCATATGCCCATGGGAATATCAGCGACGAGAGAACAACAAATGCACGCTCATCCGCAGCAAACATCTTTGCATAGTGCTGATAGTACAGTCGCTGTGCATGTGCGTAGATGCGCCATGTGGGTTCAAAACAGACCTCATTTTCGCCTTGATACCATATAATTCCGCGGACGCGGACACCGATCAGCGGCCCGATCTTGCGGTTATACATTACACCGGGCTGATGCGTGTTGTTCTTAAAGGTATTCCATTTCTCATCAATCGGATAGAATCCAGCGTCCGTAAGATACGCGCAGCATCTCTCATCCGCATCGATAACGTCAAGAGGAAGCCAGGAGAAGATCGGCGTGCCGCCCCACGATGCGTTCAAAAATCCAATCGGCACGCTTTTACCCGTCTTCTTGTAATAGCGTGCAATGTTGAGCACAAACGACGTCGCACACGCAGAAACGTGTTTCCACTTTTCCACTGTATCGTCGGTAAACCATTCACCGGGCGTATCTTCCTCGGGTGTGCGCGAAAATTGCAATCCGTCCGTATTCGGCTTCGCGTACGCCACCGAATAAACACGAACACCGCTTCCGCGAAGCTGCTCCAGCATAGAATCGCACTCGGGCTGAAATTCGCAGGTCAATTCCATATTCGACTGACCGGATGCCAGCCAAAGCTCACCAAAGAGGACGTCCGTACACGTAACGGTGTTCGTTCCATCCGTTACGGTGATTTCATACGCATCAAAGGAGCCGTCCGGTGTGTTGATTGCCAGCGCAAACGTACCGTCCTGCGCTGCCGTACCTGCTGCTGTGCAGGACACGATTCCCATACGCACGATCTCGACTTTGAGTGAGGAGCCGGGCGAGCAGTGTCCACGCAGTGTCAGGACGGAGCTGCACTGAAACAGCGCGTGATCTGAGAAGATGGGATTAAGAGTAAGCATCGTTGTTTTGCCTCCTGTTTTTTTCTTTTCTTCCCTATTATACCGCATTGAAATAAAAAACGCAATAGTTTTACACAAAATTCTCGGCGAAAAAAACAACAATCATTCTGTCAGTACCCGCTTTGCAGTTGACTTTTCACCTGCAATCTGCTATAATAAGTGTATGTATCCAAAAGGAGGTAATTATCGTGGAATACAAAGCAAGATCAGAGATGGATCCCCGCTTCCAGTGGGATATGTCTCATATTTTTGAAAGCACCCAAGCATGGGAGGAGGCATACGCAAAGGCCTCCGAGCTGATTTCCGGCCTGCCCGTGCTGCAAGGCACGCTCGGTGCCTCTGCAGAAGCCTTAAAGAACGCCTGTGACCGACTGTATGAGGCCGCACACGCAGTAGAGCTTGTATACGTTTACGCATTCTTATGCAAGTCCTCTGATAACGGTGATCCCGCGAATCAGACCATGGAGGGCCGCGCAACGAATCTGTACGTCAGCTTCTCTACCGCAAGCTCCTTCTTTACCCCCGAGGTCCTCGCCATTGAGGAGGACGTGCTTACCAAGTACATAAATGATCCCATCCTCTCAAGCTACCGTCATATTCTTGAGGACACCGCACGTGGACGTGCACACACGCTGGATGCAGCCGGTGAGAAAATGCTTGCCATGCTCGGTGACGCCGCACAGTCCTCCTCCAATACGTTTGAAATGTTCGAATCCGTCGATATGACGTTCCCGAAGATCCGTGACGAGCACGGAAACGAGGTGACGCTGACACACGGCAACTTCTCCGTATTCCGTGAGTCCAAGGATGCACGGGTTCGCCGCGAATCCTTTGAGGCCTATTTCGGTGAATTCAAAAAGTATATCAATACCCTTGCCTCTATGTACGCAGGATCTGTCAAAATGGACACCTATTTCACAGACGTCCGCGGCTACAGCAGTGCCTGCGAGCGCGCACTGTTTGGCAATAACGTTCCGATCACCGTATACGATTCCCTCGTTGACGCCATTCACGACGGTCTTCCCACCATGAAGCGCTATCTCGCACTCCGTAAGCGCGTACTCGGCCTTGAAACGCTGAATATGTACGATCTCTATACGCCGATTGTAGACGACGTGGATTTCTCTGTATCCTATGAGGAAGCAAAGACGCTTGTCAAGTCTGCCGCTGCGCCCCTTGGTGAGCGCTATGCCGCGCTGCTTGACGAGGCCTATGCAAATCATTGGATGGACGTTTACGAAAACAAGGGAAAGACGACCGGTGCATTTTCCTGTGGCGTATACGGCGTTCACCCATACGTCCTGCTCAACTACACGGACACGCTCGACGATGCATACACCATGGCTCATGAGCTTGGTCACGCCATGCACTCCTACTTCTCTTCCGAAGCAAACGATTTTGCAAACCACGACTACCGCATCATGGTTGCGGAGGTTGCATCCACCGTCAACGAGGTTCTACTGACCAAATACCTGCTCGCAACGGAAACGGATAAGAAAAAACGCGCGTTTATCCTCAACCATCTATTAGAGGGCTTCCGTACCACCGTATTCCGTCAGACGCTGTTTGCGGAATTTGAGCGCCGTGCACACGATATGTACAAGCAGGGCATTCCGCTTACCGCCGAAAATCTCAACCGCGAATACCGCGCACTCAACGAGCGCTACTACGAGGGCGCGTTCATCAACGAGCTTCAGGACATCGAATGGGCACGCATCCCGCATTTCTACCGCGCATTCTACTCAATTAAACAGCCAGGAAGAACTTCACCAGGAACAGTGCAGAAATCACATAAGTCAGCACAGAAACTTCCTTAGCCTTACCGCCAAAGACCTTCATGATGG
>JAGBZV010000034.1 GCA_017628075.1 Clostridia bacterium | reverse complement strand
TGAAATAACGGTCCGTCTTCTGCTTGCGGTTCTTTTGATTCTTCCCATATCCGTCTTGTTTATTGCACTTGGCTTGATGCTCGGCAGTATCCTGAGCGACAAGCAGGTTGGCGGTATTTGCGGTGCACTGCTTACCAATCTGACAGCTTGGATGTCGGGAACGTGGTTTGATCTTGAACTTGTGGGAGGCGTATTCAAACGGATCGCATACGCGCTTCCGTTTGTTCATGCCGTAGAGATGGAGCGTGCGGCCATTGCGGGGGATTTTTCAGAGATTATCCCGCATTTGTGGTGGGTGCTTGGCTATGCGGCCGCCGTGCTTCTGGTTGCGGTTTTCTTCTTCCTCCGGCAGATGAAAAAACAGTAAATAATCGTATGATTTTCGAACGAAAATTGCAAGACCTTGGTTATCATACGCATTACGGCATTCTCATGCCTTATGTATCCGCAAGCCTGCTCACAAGAACGGCGTGCCGCTCCTTATAATCCGGCATATACTGCGCAATCCAGGTATAGAAGGCAGGGGAGTGATTCATGTGGACGATATGTGCTACCTCATGCAGTACGACTGCATCAACGGCATCCCTTGGAAACAGCATCAAACGCACGGAAAAGCTCAGGTGCACACGCCCATCCGGATACGTCCTGCATGCGCCGAAGCGCTTTTGTGCCGTAGTGTACGTGATTTTGTCCGGCATCGGCAGACCTGCAGCAGACGTCCAAAACGCAACACGCTCTGATATCCAAGCCACTGCCATGGCGCGCAGTTCTGCAGCTTCCTCGCTCGACAATGCTTTGTCCATAGGGGATACAGGCTGTGCACAGATCTGTGCAATACGCTCCCGAACACGCACAAGATGCTTGCGCAGAAACGCCTCTGCGTCACATATGGACGTGCGCTTCGATACACGAAGCACGACGCTTCCATGAGGAGGAAGGACCTCAATGCACATGGAACGACGGTCAGAGCGATACAGCGCGTAGGCAGGAAGATCATCGTGCGGCGGTACGGATGTCGGCACGGTGCGTTTTATGATTCGCCGCAAAGAAGATCAACCTCCTCCTCCGTATAAACGCGAACGCCTGCTTTAATAAGTGCCGCCGCAGTAATGCCGTCACCGTCTGTCAGCGTTCCGGTAAAGGAACCGTCGTAAATGCGCCCACGACCGCAGGAGGGAGAGCGTGCCTTCAGCAATGCAATTTTTGCGTTTGTATAGCCTGCGTATTTAAGAATTTCCAAAGCACCGTCAAGGTACTTCTGTGTTACATCCACACCATCCGAGCGAATGACAGTACCGTTCGGCTGCAGCTCTGCTGGAAGACGCGGCACAGACAGTCCGCCAAGAACCTCGCCGCAGATCGGAATCAATAAATAGCGTGCAGAAAGAGATGCAAGCACTGCGTCGCTCAGAGGTCTTGTATCTCCG
This sequence comes from Clostridia bacterium, assembly GCA_017628075.1. Classification (GTDB taxonomy): domain Bacteria; phylum Bacillota; class Clostridia; order Oscillospirales; family CAG-272; genus RGIG3925. Next base: position 1,654 of record JAGBZV010000034.1, on the reverse strand, counting down.
TCATATCTGCAGCGAGTACCGAGCAAGCAAGCCGAGATAAGCAATGGCTCGCGGCTGTCGCCGCAAAACTGAAGATCGTGTGATAAAAGAACGCCATCCGCATTGTACGTCAATTTCAGATGAAAAAAAGGAACGGGAAGCTCCATCAGATGCAAAAAGATTTTATCACCCTCCCACATCGGAAGAGAAAAGAGCTTCTCTCTGGAGATCCATTGTAAATCGCCCTCCGGGCAATCTGCGCGAAGGCTGCCGTCAAAGTCGTTTGCGGTAAACAGATGCATAAACTCCGTTTCATAGCACGGGGAACAGAAGGTAATCAATCCGCGGTAAGAGGGGGCTTGAAGCCAAAGCCCCGTTTCCTCTTTTGCTTCTCGCAGAATACAGTCGTACGGAGATTCATTTTCCTCAATATGTCCTCCGATGCCAATCCACTTATCGCGGTTGCAATCACCGTTTTTTTTATTTCTGTGCATCATTAAGTACATACCGTCCTGTTCAATATAGCACAGAGTGGTATTTTTCATTGCAGTATCCTCCATCGCTGTTAAAGTCATCCTCAGATCATCTGAGCATACTTTTTCATGAATTGGGCAGTATAAATTCCTTTTCCCGCCATATATTGCCGGAGAAGCGCCATCTGAGCGTCACGGTGCTTCCGTCATGGATGACCTCATACTGACCAAGCGAAAACGGACAGGCGCCATCATCTCCGCCGGTGGTCGTACCGAGAAGGATCGGCCGGGCATCGCGGATCTGATAGTATATGTCGGCACCGCTTCCGAGAAGGAAGCTCCATTCCTTGATGATAAGTATATGCTCCGTATCCGACAGCGCAACCACTAGGTCATCGTGATAATCACGGCCCGTCCCCACGCACGCGGCAGCACAGAAAAGCATAAGCACTATCACGCATACGCAGATAATGAATCTCATTACTCTCGTTCTCATACATCCTCCATTTCACCTGAAACTAATACTGTTCTGGAATTCAGAATTGCACACACTGAAGATAAAGGACTGCGCAATCGGTGACGGATATCACAGATTGCGCAGGGAAGTATCAAATATACGAAATTATGCCATTCCGACGGAACCGAACAGCTCCATCTTTTCCTTGACAGTTGCCTTGATTGCTTCAAAGCCGGGTGCGAGGAGCTTTCTGGGGTCAAATCCCTTGCCCTGCAGATCCTTACCGTCCTCAATATACTTTCTGGTTGCTTCCTGGAAAGCAAGCTGGCACTCAGTGTTGACGTTGATCTTAGAAACACCAAGGCTGATCGCCTTCTTGATCTGCTCAGCAGGAATACCGGTTCCACCATGGAGAACCAGAGGCATAGCGCCGACCTTTTCAGAAACTGCTTCCAGCGTTTCGAAGGACAGACCTGCCCAGTTTGCCGGATACTTACCGTGGATATTACCAATACCTGCAGCGAGCATCGTAACGCCGAGATCAGCGATCATCTTGCATTCCTCGGGATCAGCACATTCGCCCGTGCCAACAACACCGTCTTCCTCGCCACCGATTGCACCAACCTCTGCTTCCAGAGAAAGGCCAAGCTCAGTGGTAAGCTTAACAAGCTCAGTGGTCTTTGCGATGTTCTCCTCGATCGGGTAGTGGGAGCCGTCAAACATAACGGAAGAGAAGCCTGCTTCG
>JAGBZV010000004.1 GCA_017628075.1 Clostridia bacterium | reverse complement strand
TTGATGAGTGCGGTCTGTTCGCCTGCGCGGCGCATATCCGGATTTTTGGGAAACGCATCCACGAGCGTGATACCACGGTCTGCAAGCGCGATCACGCGGGACAGGATAGCAGGTGCGGTGACGTCGTAGGAAAAGCGAACGCCGACGGCAGGTGCGGCTCCCGCGTATGCCTCGTACCGATCCTCCGGCACGAGCAGACGGTCGCAGGGGAACACTCCGTCTGCGGTCAGAAGCACGGTGACAGACAGTCCTGCATCCTTTGCGCGGCGACAGATCTCAGACGCATTTTCTGCGTTGTCGGTATCGCAGAGGAGTACGTGTGCGTGCGTGCCGTTGATCACATCCGGGCTTGCAGAGGAGGAAAGAGGACAGAGCGTGGGCGCACGGTCTGCATCAAAGGGCACCTCGGTGTAAAGCTTGCCCAAACGATACAGAGTGAGGATTCTTTCGTATGCGGCATCGACCAGGCGGCTGTCGTATTTGGCCATATCGTAACGAATGGCTGAGGGGCAGTCATCGGGAAGCGGTGGGGTCAGATAAGCGAGCATTTTATAGGTGATCTCGTCCACGGTCATAGCGTAGCCGGTGCAGTCATCCACGACGATGCGTTGTCCTGCACGTTTGAAATAATGTACCATAATAAATACCATCCTTTGCAAGTTTGTTCTGCTGTCATAATTATACTATTTCTTTGAAGAAAAGGCAAGAGTTTTCTGAAATTTTCTTCTTTTCCCATGTTTGTTGGGCCGATTTGTCGGAAAATCAACGAATTATAGAAGAAAAGCAACGGACGGTAACAGAATATTCACATTTATGTATTAGAATAATACTCATGAAACCGATGTTATGTAATCAGATCCGCCGCCTCTTTGCAGAAGAGCATATCTGCCGTGCGGCGGCGATCCCATTTTCGCTCTGTCACGTCACCCTGCCCGGAAAGCTTGACACAGGGGCACTCGCCGGTAAAAAAATCCGCACGGCGATCCTGTTCGTCGTTCCGTATTACAGCGGTGAGGTACAGGGGCGTACGTTATCCGTATATGCAGCCGCGCGGGATTATCACCTGTATTTCCGTGCACTGTTTTCTGCCTGGATCCCGGTGCTTGAGGCGACGTTTCCGGGATATACCTTTTCCGGGTATTCCGACAATGCACCAATCGACGAACGGCATGCCGCACTGATCGCCGGACTCGGTATTCGCGGAGATAACGGGCTGTTTCTCGATGAGGAATACGGCTCCTACGTATTCTTGGGGGAAATACTGACCGATCTTCCGACCGACATCTGCCGCGGAGCGCCGTGGGATGAAGCCTGTGCGTATACGTGGGAGGAGGTTCCCGGCTGTATGCACTGCGGTGCCTGCCGTGATGCCTGTCCGATGTATGGCAATCCCTTCGGCGTAACGGAATGTCTGTCTGCTGTCACACAAACAAAGCATCTGGATACGCTGTGCCGGGGAAAGCAGTACACACCCTCCGATTGCGAAAGGCTCATTCGCTATTACGGCACGGCGTGGGGCTGTGACCGCTGTCAAAGCAGCTGTCCGCACAACCGTGCGGGAAAGATCACGCCGGTGCGGTTCTTTCTGGAGTCGCTGATGCCGCATCCGACGTCGGCGGAGGTCTGTAATATGGATACCGCCTCATTTGAGGCGCGCGCATTTGCATGGAGGAAAAAGAGCACCATCCTGCGGAATCTGGAGCTTCTGGAAGCAGACGCGGCATCCGGTCTGCCCCCCGCAGCACTTCTGGAGCGCATTTCCGATGCTGTTCGGCAGACAGGCAAGATCATGGCGGCGGTGCACGGCGTGGAGTCGGAGCCGGGAAGCATTGATGAGAAAGAGGGCTCTGCCAACTTTGTGACCATCCACGACGTCCGAATTCAGAATATCCTGATGGAACAGCTGCACGCGATTCTGCCGGAGGCGAGGTTTTTTGCCGAGGAAAAGGAAAACGATCCGTCGATGCTGGAAGAGGGCTACACGTTTCTGATCGATCCCATCGACGGTACGACCAATTTTATACACGGATACGGCATTTCTGCGATCTCTGTCGGTCTTCTTTTCCGCGGAACTCCCGTGTTCGGTGTGATCTGCGATCCGTACCGTGAGGAGCTCTTTGAGGCGCGCCGCGGACTTGGTGCATTCTGCAACGGTCGCTCTATCCACGTATCTGACAGACCGCTTGAGAAGTCTGTTTTTGCGGTTGGTACAGCACCGTATTATAAGGATACGCTTGGGGAGCGCACCTTTGCGATGATGAGAGGGCTTTTTGAAAAGGGCGCCGACGTCCGCCGTCTTGGTTCTGCTGCGCTCGATCTGGCCGCAGTTGCCTGCGGACGCGCAGACGGCTATGCGGAGCTTCGCATTTCTCCGTGGGATTACGCGGCAGGCGTTCTTTTGGTCACGGAGGCCGGAGGGACGGTAACGGACTGTCAGGGGGGACCGATCCAATACGGCGAGCCGCAGAGCATCTGTGCAGGCACGGGTGTGACGCACGCCGCAATGCTTGCAGTGTGCGGAGAATAAAAACCTATTGGACTGAATTCAAGGATTTTGTTCCGGGGCGTATGTGGTGCGTCCTTGGAACAGGAACAGAACAGCGTGAGCTGATACCCGCTTTGCTTGCGGACGTCAGCTCACGCTTGTTTATTTTCTGATTTTGCGTTTTACAAGCATCAGAGCTTGATTTCACCGACAGGCGTGACGACAAGTCCCTCAGCGTCGTGAATGCCGGCTGTCACGGGCTTGATCTCGTAGGTCGAGAAGCCGTTTCCCGTCGGCTTCAGACCGAGGACGTATGCGTGGTACAGATACGACGGAATCGCAGACCAGCCGTGGCAGAGAGAGCCTGCACCGTTGCGGGAGCCTTCTGCCGTTTCATAGAAGGTGGTGGCACCGTTGAACAGCATCTTGCCGAAGATATCCGCAATTTCATCAAAGACATACTTGCCGTATTTTTGGGGATCGCGGAGAAGCGCCTCGTACTTGAAGATGGAGTGGCTGAGCGTTACGGGGAGCAGCGTCTGATTCGTGAGAGCCGCAAGCACACTTGCTTCGCAGTCTGCAGGGCAGACGTCTGCGTAAACCATGAGGGCGTTGGTCAGCTCTGCGTGGTGGTATGCCTTCCCCATTTTGACAAATGAGGTGTATACGCCGCGCTCACTATCCCAGAACAGGCGGTGCATACGTCCATCGAGGTCTGACTTCAGCGTGTTGTAATCGGATGCTGCATCGGCGTTTCCGAGCGCCTCCTCAAGCTTTGCGGCTGAACGAAGTGCCATCGAATAAAAGGCGTTCATCGGCGCATCGTAGGTGAGGTCCTCCTCCGGAATGCCGCCCCAAGCACCCTCAAGGCCGTTCTGCCATTCGTAGAAATTCCAATATTTAGCCTCTGCGCGGCACATGAGAAGCTTTTCGGAATTGTTAAGCTGCGCCGCGAAGGCAGAGAGGATGGTGCGGGAGGTCGGCATCATTTCGCGGATAAAGTCAATGTCGCCCGAATACAGCAGATATTCCTGCAGCAGAGTGACGAAGATCAGGGAGAAGCACGGAATAGTGACACTGACAACGGCAGGAGAGCACAGCTCCAGCATACCGTCCTCACGCAGGGATTTTGCCATCAGGCGGATAGACGCCTTTGGAAATTCGTATTCGCCAAAGGTGTAGTAGCCGCAAAGCATCTGGTTGCGGCTGTCCATGGAGTACAGTGCCTGCTCACGCCACGGGCAATCCTCGTAGTGCTCGTGCATACAGGTATGCAGCGTCCGCAGACAGACCTCGTAGATTTTGTTGTGCAGATGGTCAGAGCAGCGGAAATACGGTACGTCGCTTACGGGGTAATCGGTTGGCTTGATGCCTGCGTAGTAGAGCGTTGCGCTTTCTGTGTAGATGTGCACCTGCATATAGCGCAGGCCGAGGCGCAGGAAGGGGCAGACAAAGCTGTGGCGTCCTGCGGGGGCCTTGTAGCACATTGTCCAGTGGCCGCCGCCGATCTGGGCGCGCGGACGGAGGTCGTCCAAATGCTCGCCCCAGCTTACGAGGATCTGCGTATCCTTTGGAACGTCAATGTCGATGGAGAATACACCGGCAGACTCAACGCCGAGATCGAAGGTCAGGAACAAACCGTCTGCTGCATCAGCGCAATTGCCGCGGTGGAAAAGCACGCCCTTTTCCTGCGGGAAATACGGAGATACAGGACCGTCGCTGAGCGTATGTGCCTCTCTTGTGGAGAGAAACGCGCGCTGCATTTTCAGTGAGGGGGAGAGGTTTTCCTCACGGGAATCCATGAATACACCCTGTGCATACAGCATGGTGCGGCAATTTTCACCGACGGACAGCTTTTTGATGGGACGCGGATACAGCGTTTTGCTTTTGTTTATGATCTGTGCGGGGATCCGTGCGAGGGGCAGGTGCTCCACGGTTGCATCGTAGTGGTGCGTGAAGCCGAGCTGTGAGGAGATTTCGTCAACAGCACCTTGCTGATAGCAGGGGTTGAGCGCCATTTCGGTCTTCTCGCAGGAGGCTAAGCACAGTGCACCGTCTGCGTAAATCTCATAGATGACACCGGGCTGTCCGATGCGGTACGTAGAGAAGTCGCGGCCGCAGCTGTATACAGTCACCCGGATTTCGTTTTTTCCGGGGACGATACCGGTCAGCGTGATCGTGTCGTAGACCTTATAGGCTTCGTAATCGGCGTACTGTCCGAAATCGACGAGCGTGCCGTTGACGTATACGGCGTAGTTGGTATCCGCAGAAATGTACATCTGGTAGGTCTTGGCCGGCGTATCGACGGTCATGTGTTCATAGAAATCTACGTAGACGTGCTCTGCTGTGTTGTACGCGGTGTGCCATAGCCAGGAAGCGTGTTCAAAGAGATTCATGGGAATTCCTCCATAACGGTGGTGTTTTTTTGGGGGGGACTGTTTTTTTGTGACGATATCGATTGGTACTATTATAGCACAGCGTTTTCTAAAATGCAAGGCCTTTTGTGAAAAAAACAGTACCGCAGGCGTCGGTCATGCGGTACTGTTGGATGGGAATTGTCCTATTATGCTTTGCTTGGGAGCGGATCG
>JAGBZV010000033.1 GCA_017628075.1 Clostridia bacterium | reverse complement strand
GTGACCCTGGGTTGTCGCAAGTTTTCAACTTGCAACAACCCCTTATTATTTATCCAAGCCGCAGGCCTGGTATATCATTGTACAAGAGGAGGCTTGTGCCTTCGGTTAGTCCACCTGGTTCATATATGCGATCTGCTCGTCGGTAAGTGCATCGATGGTAACGCCCATGGATGCGAGCTTGATCTGTGCAACCTGCTCGTCGATCTCGCGCGGGACCTGATATACGCGATGCTCAAGCTCGCCTGCGTGCTTGACGAGATATTCCAGACACAGTGCCTGGATGCCGAAGCTCATATCCATGATCTCCGCCGGGTGGCCGTTGCCTGCCGCAAGATTGACCAGACGACCGTCAGCGAGCAGGTTGAGGATTCTGCTGTCTGCCAGCTTATAGCCGCGGATGTTGGGCTTGCGTTCCCAGACCTCGACGGACATCTTCTCAAGTTCCTTTTTGTTGATTTCAACGTCAAAGTGTCCGGCGTTTGCAAGCAGAGCGCCGTCCTTCATAACTGCGAAATGACGGTCGCGGATGACGTCACTGCAGCCGGTCAGTGTAACGAACAGGTCACCGACCTTTGCAGCCTCGTCCATCGGCATGACGGTAAAGCCGTCCATAACGGCCTCGATCGCCTTGACGGGATCGATCTCGGTGACGACGACGACGGCACACATGCCCTTTGCGCGCATAGCCATACCCTTGCCGCACCAGCCGTAGCCGGCGATGACGACGGTCTTTCCGGCGATGATCAGATTGGTCGCATTCATGATACCGTCCAGCGTGGACTGACCGGTACCGTAACGGTTGTCAAAGAGATGCTTGCAGTCTGCGTCGTTGACGTCGATCATGGTATAGTCCAGCTTGCCTGCATTCTGACGGGAGATCAGACGGTGAATACCCGTCGTGGTTTCCTCGGCACCGCCGATCAGGTTTTTGCCGTAGTCGCGGCATTCGCCGTGCAGAAGATGCGTCAGGTCACCGCCATCGTCGATCATAACGTCGGGGCAGAGGGAGAGCGTCTTCTTGAGATGCTCCTCGTACTCGGCGTCGGATACGCCGCGCCATGCGTTGACCTCAAAGCCTGCCTCTGCAAGCGCTGCGGCAACGTCGTCCTGTGTGGACAGGGGGTTGCAGCCGGTAACGTAAACCTGGGCGCCGCCTGCGGCGAGCGTCAGTGCGAGATAGGCCGTCTTTGCCTCCAAGTGGATGGACATGGAAATCTTCTTGCCGGCAAACGGCTTTTCCTCGGAAAAGCGCTTGTTGATGGAGTTGAGGATCGGCATATAGCTCTTAACCCAGTTGATCTTGTCCCAGCCGCTCTTTGCAAGGGAAATGTCTTTGATGGCACTCATATTTGTAAGTTCCTTTCAGAAAGATGATTTTATATGTTATCCTCTACATTATAACAGAAACGGCGCAAAATTGCAAGAGGGGCAAGGAATAAACAGAAAAGTCTGCTCAAAAATCGCCGCATATTCCGCCCGGCGGCGTTTTTGGGGAAAAGAATTGACTTTTCGTATGGGTTGTGCTATAATATAAGAATAGATTGGACAATCCGGAAATTCCCATAAAAATTCCATCTGACAGGAGATTGATACTATGGCAGCATATCTGACCGAGCAGGACAAGCGTACCTGCTACTGCGCTGAGCTTTCCTCCGCAAATATCGGCGAGACCGTATGCGTGATGGGCTGGGCACAAAGACAGCGTGACCTTGGCAGCTTGATTTTTATTGACCTGCGCGACAGAACGGGCATCGTTCAGCTTGCGTTTGGTGATACCACCGACCGCGAGGTGTTTGATCTCGCGTTCAACGTTCGCGCCGAATTCGTTCTCTGCGCACACGGAACCGTCCGTGCACGCGGCGAGGGCGCTGTGAACAAGAATATTCCCACGGGTGAGATCGAGATCGAGGTCACCTCTATGAAGGTGCTCTCCAAATCGCAGACGCCTCCCTTTGCCATCGTTGAAAACAGCGACGTCAAGCCGGAGCTGCGCCTCAAGCACCGTTATCTCGACCTGCGCCGTCCCGACCTTGCACACAATCTGATCGCGCGCTCTGAGATCTCCAAGATCGCACGCGACTATTACGCAGAGAACGGCTTTATCGATATCGAAACGCCGTGCCTTATCAAGCCGTCTCCCGAGGGCGCACGCGACTATCTCGTTCCCTCCCGCGTGCATAAGGGCTCCTTCTATGCACTTCCGCAGTCCCCCCAGCTCTATAAGCAGCTTCTGATGTGTGCGGGCTTTGACCGTTACTTCCAGATTGCACGCTGCTTCCGCGACGAGGACCTGCGCGCGGACAGACAGCCGGAGTTTACACAGCTTGATACGGAAATGTCCTTTGCGACAGCAGACGACGTTATGAATATGCACGAGGGCTTCATCAAGTATCTGTTCCGGCGTTACTTCGGTGTGGAGCTTGGAGATGCGTTCATCCGGATGCCGTACAGAGAAGCAATGGAGCGCTTTGGCTCTGACAAGCCCGATATCCGCTTTGGCTTTGAGCTGAAGAACCTTTCCGATGCGGTACGTGATACGGAATTCAAGGTGTTCCGCGGTGCCATCGACGCAGGCGGATCCGTACGCGGCATCAACGTCAAGGGCGGTGCGTCCATGACGAGAAAAGAGATCGATGCACTCACCGAGTTTGTCAAGTCCTACCGCGCAAAGGGTCTGGCTTGGCTGAAGTGGTCGGATGCCGGTGATATTTCCTCCTCTTATGCAAAATTCTTGACCGATGCAGAAAACGAAGCGATCAAAACCGTTCTGGAGGCGGCTCCCGGCGACCTGCTTCTGATCGTTGCAGATAAAAATTCCGTCGTATTTGACTCCCTCGGTGCTCTGCGCCGTCATTGTGCAAAGAAGATGGGATTGCTCAACCCGCTTGACTTCAAGTTCCTGTGGGTAACGGAATTCCCGCTTTTAGAGTGGAGCGAGGAGGACGGCCGCTTCTATGCGATGCACCATCCCTTCACCTCTCCGATGGACGAGGATCTGGAATATCTCGATTCCGATCCCGGCCGTGTCCGCGCGAAGGCGTATGATATCGTGCTGAACGGTACGGAGCTGGGCGGCGGATCGGTTCGTATCCAAGACAGCGAGCTGCAGGCGCATATGTTTGATATTCTCGGCGTATCCCGCGAGGATGCAGAGGAGAAGTTCGGATATCTTCTCGAAGCGTTCAAGTACGGCGTGCCGCCGCACGCAGGCCTTGCGTTCGGTCTGGACCGTCTTGTGGCACTCCTGCTTGGACAGGAGGACATCCGCGACGTTATCGCGTTCCCCAAGGTTCAGAATGCAAGTGAGCTTATGTCCGGTGCACCGGGTATCGCAGATCCCAAGGGCCTGGAGGAGCTGGCGATTGCGATCGTAGCAGAAGCACAGGAATAAAAGACTGCTGTTCATTTTGTATCAGCGCACATACTTTTCAGTAAATCTGCGTGGGTGCTGTGAATTTCTCACGGCACCCATGCTGCCGTTATCCAGAAGGGAGGCGTTTTCATGCACACTCTGACCATTGGAAAAAACGACGCCGGACAGCGCCTTGACAAATTTCTTTCCAAAAATTTCAAGACCATGCCGCCGGCGCTGATGTACAAATACATCCGGCTCAAAAAAATCAAGGTCAACCGGAAGCGTGCCGAGCAGAAGCAGGTGCTGTGCGAGGGTGATACGGTGGAGCTTTTCATCAAGGAGGAATTCTTTGAAGCCGTTACACCTGACAATGCGTATCTGAAGATCACGCCCAGGCTTGACGTGGTGTACGAGGACGAGAACATTCTTCTGTGTGACAAGCGGCCGGGTGTGATCGTGCATGCAGACGACGGCGAGGATTACAATACGCTTATCAACCACATCAAGGCGTATTTATATCAGCGCGGCGAGTACCGTCCCGACAGAGAGCATGCCTTTGCGCCGGCACTCTGCAATCGCATTGACCGAAACACGGGCGGCATCGTCATCGCTGCAAAAACGGCTGAGGCACTTCGCGTTATCAACGAAAAGATCCGCGCGGGAGAGATTGATAAGCGCTACCTCTGCGCTGCGCACGGTATTTTTGAAAAGAAGCGGGGGACGCTGCGCGGCTATCTGAAAAAGGACAGCACGACGAATATGGTTTCCGTCTTTGAAAAAAAGACCACGGACAGCGCACAGGTCAAGGAGATCGTCACGGAATACGAGGTGCTCTCGGAGTGCGGCGATCTTTCGCTGTGTGAGGTGCATCTTATCACGGGGCGCACGCATCAGATTCGCGCGCATTTATCATCCGTTGGGCACCCGCTGCTTGGCGACGGCAAATACGGGATCAACCGTGAGGACCGTCATGCGGGCTATAAATTCCAGGCGCTGTATTCCTATAAGCTGACGTTTGCATTCACAACGCCGTCGTCCTTGGATTATCTGCGCGGGAAAACCTTTGCTGTAGACCGCAGTCATATATGGTTTTTGAAGGAGTTTTCGACTGAATCTGCGACGGAATTGTAAACTTTTCGCAAAAATCGGATTTCTGCGAAAAAAAGTTTCCGGAAGGTATTGCATTTTCGGGAGAAATATGTTATAATATCATTCGTGTCCGCATGGATGTCCTATCCGTGAGGCAAATAACAGAGTTCGTAATGATTTCTGCGATAAATGTAATTCACAGGAGGTGTCTGTCACATGGCAAAGTGCAGTGTATGCGGAAAGGGCGTTGCGTTTGGCCGTACGGTTTCTCACTCTAACCGTAAGGAAAACAGAATGTTCAAGCCCAACATCAGACGAGTTAAGGCGGTTGTCAGCGGTACGCCCAAGACGGTGTATGTTTGCTCCCGTTGCCTTCGTTCCGGCAAGGTAGATCGCGCAAACTAAATGCTGCCGCAGGGGGCGTCTATGACGCATCCCGTGCGCCGCGATCGTTTCCCGAGACGAAAACGCGTTTTTTCGCTGCCGGCTGATCACCGGCGGCGCGCATTCTCTATTGCAATAGCGGATATCTCCCACATGGCACAAAGATGCCGTGCGAGGAGATTTTTGCTTTTTTCGGGGATAATCACTTGATTATTTTTCAAAAATGTGATACAATGTAAATGCGAAGAATATGATGATCTATCCCGGGGACGGGATGCCTTTTTTGAAGGCGTCGTGTCGGACCGACAGGGAAAAATCCGGAAAAGAGGGATGACCATGAGTGAAAAGAAGCAGACAAAGAAATTCCGGACCGCGTTTGGCGGCGGATACCAGAAGGCGGACGTCAATGCGTATATTGAATCCGCACAGGCGCAGTTTCAGAGCATTGAAACGACGCTGAAGGGCACCATCAATCATCAGAAGCTGGAGCTGGATGCTCTGCGGCAGACCGCAGAGGAGGCAGAGCGTGCAATTGCTGAGGCCGGGGAAATGCGTGAGGCGCTGGAGAATGCGCGCGCGACGCTTTCCTCCGTGCAGGCGCAGCTTACCTCGGTGACCGGAGAGCTTTCCCGTGTACAGGAGGAAAAGAATACGGCAGAGGCGGCGCTTGCCGCAAGCCGCGCACAGACGGAAACGCTGCGTGCAGAGCTTGCTGCATTCAAGGAGGCGGCGCAGGCGGCTGAGGGTGAGCGTAAGGAGAGCTGCTGCGATGACTTGAAATGGAAGGCGGAGCAGTACGATAAGATGTCCGCTGAGGTTGGTGCGGTGATGCTGAAGGCGAATGCGGGCGCTGAGGAAGTGCTCAGCCGGGCGCGCGCAGACGCACAGGCAATGCTGGACGGCGTAAATGCAGAGCTGACGGAAACCCGTGCCCGTGCGCAGTATGCCGCAGATCATCTCATTGAGGACGTCAGCAGATCTGTTTGGGAGGTCAACCGCACGACGCAGGAGGAGATCGGCCTGGAGCTTGGAGAACTGCGTGCTGCGTTGGACGGACTTGTTGCGGCAGTTGAGCACAAATATACGGAGATCGGCCGCAAGCTTGAATTTGCAAAGGATGAAATGGCGCAGACCTCCGGTACGCTGATCCGGACGGCAACCGCGCCTCGCGTGCTCAGACAGGATAAATAACGGTTATTTCAGCTGAAGGGGTGATAGTACTATGAAGGATGGAAAACTCGGTTATGCCGTTGTCGGCCTTGGAATCGGTAAGGCGCATGTGGATGCGGTTCTTGCCAATCCACATTGCAGGCTTGTGGCGGTTTGTGACCTGATTGAAGAAAAAATGGCAAGGGTGCTTGAAAAGAGCCCCCAAACAAAGGCATATCTGGATTACGAGGATATGCTGCGCGACGAGGAGATCGACGTTATCTCGGTCTGCGTTCCAAGCGGTATGCACGCGGATTTTTCCGTGTGTGCGATGGAGGCCGGTAAGCACGTTCTGTGTGAAAAGCCCATTGAGCTGACACCGGAGCGCGCGATGTGCATTGAGGAGGCACGTATCCGGACGGGGAAGAAGGCAGGCATTATTTTCCAGAACCGAAACAACGCCTGCATGAAGCCGATGAAGGAGGCCATTGATTCCGGAAGACTCGGACGTGTCTTCTGCGGAACCTTTGCGGTCAAGTGGTACCGCGACGATGCGTATTACGAGGGATGGCACGGCACGTGGGATATGGACGGCGGCGGATCCCTTATCAATCAAGCGGTGCATACCGTGGATCTGATGCAGTGGCTTCTCGGCGAGGTGGAATGTGTCACCTCTGAGATGCGTGTGGTCGATCACGATATTGAAACAGAGGACTTTACCGCTTCGCTCATCCGTTTTAAGAGCGGTGCCGTTGCAACCTTCGTTTCCACAACGTGTGCGTATCCGGGCATTTGCACGGCCATTCAGGTTTATGGCACGGGCGGCTCGATTGAGGCCGACGGCGATTCTCTGACGGTGTGGAAGATGCGTGACGGTGACGAGGACGAGGAGGAGGATATGCTCGACCGCTTCGGACAGGGCAACCGCATGGCGTCCATTATGGATCCGTCGCTCGTTGCAGGTCACCAATCTATGATCGACGATATGGTGGATGCCGTGCTGTCTGACCGTGATCCGCAGATCATGCCGATGGAGGCAATCAAGGCGCTTCGCATCATCCGTGCGGTCTACGAATCCGCTCAGACGGGAAAAACAGTCTATTTTGATTAAGACCGGTGCTTTTTCTGTCCGCAGACCGCTGATTGGCATTACGCCGCAGTACGATGCGCTGGCACAGCGCGTCTGGATCCGATCGACGTATTCGGAGGCTGTGCTTGCCGCAGGTGGAATCCCGGTGTTTTTCGATCTGTGTACGGGGGAGGATGCGCTGCGCGCTGCCTGTGCCGGATTGGACGGCGTGCTGTTTTCCGGCGGTGTGGATCTTCATCCGCGGCTGTACGGTGCTCTGCAGGAGGCTGCGTGCGGGGAAATTTCCCCGGAGCGCGATGCCTTTGAGTCGGCGCTGTTTGACGCTGTTCTTGACAGCGGAATTCCCGTCCTCGGCATCTGCCGAGGGATTCAGGCGCTCAACGTGTTTGCCGGAGGAACGCTGATGCAGCATATTGAAGGGCACAGCGACGGTTCTCACCGTGTGCGTATCGTACGGGGGACACGTCTGCACGCGCTCCTTGGTACGGATGTACTGGAAGCAAACAGTTATCATCACCAATGTGTGCGGACGCCTGCGCCGGGTACGGTCGTTTCGGCGTATGCCGCAGACGGTACGATTGAGGGAATCGAGCTGCCGGGTGATCGCTTTTTCGTCGGTGTCCAATGGCATCCGGAGCGTATCTTGGACAATCCGCGCCACCGTGCACTCATGGATGCGTTCATTGGCGCGGCGCGTGCGTACGGCAATCGGCGCGAGGGGCAGATGCAGGAATAAGAAAAAAAGCCGCACGGCTTCGCTGCGTATGACAGCGGACCGTGCGGTATTCGTTTGCATTTTTTGTTTTTGGTACCGACGTGGGGACGGCGGCGCATTAACCGCCGAGAAGAACGTCTGATACGAGCATCAGACAGAAGCCGATCAGAAGCGCGTACGTCGCGCCGCGCTGCGCACCGTGCGCGTGCGTTTCCGGGATCATCTCGTCGCTGATGACGTACAGCATCGTGCCGCCTGCAAAGGACAGCGCAAAGGGTAGGATGGCTTCGGAAAGAGAAACGGCAAAATAGCCTATGAGTGTGCCGATGACCTCAACGGCACCGGTCAGTGCGGCGAGGAGAAAGGTGCGTCTGGGAGGGACTCCGCCTGCAAGCATCGGTCCGATGATGACCATACCCTCCGGGATATTCTGAAGTGCGATACCACCGGCGATGAGAAGCGCCTGCGTGGGATCCTCCGCACCGAAGCCGACGCCTGCGGCAATTCCCTCGGGGAGATTGTGAATGGCGATGGCTGTCACGAACAGAAGAATGCGTGAGAGCCCTTCGTTGTTATGGGCTTCTCCGTCGGTGCCTGCCAGCCTGTGCAGATGCGGAACGAGCTTGTCAATGAGATTCAGGGACAGTGCGCCCGCAAAAATACCGGCGATCGTGACGGGAAGTCCGTGTGCTCCGCTCCATTCAAGAGAGGGCAGAATCAGGCCGAGCACCGAGGCGGCAAGCATGATTCCCGCGGCGAATGAAAGGATGATATCGGAAAAGCGGTGGGAGATGTTTTTGAACAGGAAGCCGATGACGGTGCCAAGAAGCGTTGCGCCGCCGACACCGAGTGCGGTCAGTGCGACCATTTCCATACAGGGAATACCTCCGTTGAAGATGATACTCTCATTATATCACAGAAATGGCAGATTGAAAAGAGCTTTGGCAAAAAAAGACAAAAAAACCGTGCACAGCGGCGTGCGCGTGCGGCTTGTAGGAGAGATCGTCCCTTTGGATTTCCTTAGGCGCGGGGCGTATTGCTGCTATTGCGTGCGTATCCGACTATGCGAGGGGTTGCCTTCATGTCTGTGCGGATGCGCGTTTCTTTTTTGTTGATGTGAGCCGAGGGGGAGCATAGCGTACAGAAGCCTGCGCGCGCGCTGTCCGTCATAGCCGCCAAGCAAATACCACAAAATCAGGAACAGACCGATTGCAAGCGTGGATTCCGATGCAAGTGCGGATATGGGATACCGGAACGCGATCCGACTTCCCGAAATCAGAAGATGGGATGCCGTTACTGCACCTGCAACGGAAATGATGGGCGAGAGAACCCATCTCCAGACGGGAGGACGAATCTGCAGATGCGTATACAGACAGCGGAAGCTGAGTGTCAGATTGAAGGCCTCAGAGGCGTAGAGGAGGAGCAGATATCCGGCACCGCCAAGCGTCGGAAGCAACGTACAGGCGGCAAGCACGCAGAATGCCGCATCGTAAAGGTTAAAGCGCATAGAGGCGGTCTGCGCATCCAGACTCTTGAGCAGCGCATCCACGGCAGAATCGGTATACATCAGCGGGACCAGCGGTGCAAGAAGACGAAGCCATCTTCCCGCATCGGTGCTGTCATAAAGCAGAGCGCCGAGCGTGTCTGCATGATAATACAGAATGCCTGCGACCAGCACGGAAAAGCCGAGCGTCATATGCAAAACTCGGGTTGCGGTACAGCGGATTCCAGCAGTATTCTGTGAGGCACGCATGGCGGAGACCTCCGGTATCAGCAGGGAGGTGCAGGAATAGAGAAGGGCGGCCGGGAACAGCAGAATCGGAAAGACCATGCCGTGGACGGTGCCATACACGGCAAGTGCTGCGCTGTCGGTCATTCCGGCACGGCGGAGTCCGATGGGAATCAAAAGCTGCTGTACGGTTTGCAGACCGGAACGGACGCAGGCTGCGGCGAGCACGGGAAGCAGAATATGCAGAAAATACCGCTGCTGTGCCGGACGGTCATCGTCGATGGGATAGGGAGGATCAGACGCCTTGCGCGGCCGTGGGAGAAGTGCCGCGGAAACGGCGGCGCAGAAAAGCTCCGAGAGCAGTGCGGCGGCGGCAACGACCGTGGCAGCGCTGCAGATTCCGGGGAGATAGAGGGCACGCAAAAGCAGCAGTGCGCCCCCGATACGGATGAGATTTCCGCAGAGTCCGATGAATGCACCGCGTGCTGCGCGCCGCTCCGCCGTAAAGATTCCGCCGCAGACGGTCGAAAAGGACAGGGGAGGCAGAGAAAATGCAAGCAGGCGCAGCGGAAGGACAGCCGCTTGATCGGAAAGCCAGGTCTTTGCAATCCACGGCGCAAGAAGATACAGAAGCGCGGCGGCACTGCATCCGAGCACCGTTCCCCACAGCATTCCCCGTCTTCGGGCGGCGTACATGTGTGTGTGTGCACCGCGCGCACCGGCCTCTGCGACGGTGCGTGTGACCGCAAGATGGATGCCGGAGGATGCGAGTGTCACAGCGAAGCCGTATACCGACAGAACGAGGGTGATCTCTCCTACACCAACGGCACCGATGACGGAGGTCAGGCAACGGTGGTACAGCACGCCGACGGCGCGTATGACCATAGCACTCAAGGACAGCCACACGGCTGTGCGGAAAAAACGCTGGGTTCTTGTCACGGGACATCCTTTCTCCGGTGGCAGTGCCGGTGCCGCGTCGGGGGCAGCAGATGCAGATTGGTTGCTATCAGTATATCTTTTTTTTAGGGAAAATATGAAACGTCTGCGGCAAAAGGGCTGGCAATTACCTCTGCGCTGTTTTTATTGCAAGGTGTGAGTCGGATGCGGAGGAGGCTTTGGTGCAGGAAAAAATCAAAGGGGGTGTTGCAAGTTGAAAACTTGCGACACCCCAAGGTCACGAAGTGATTCGAATTTCCCGGTTTTCATGCGAAAATCGCATGAAAATGCCCCTCAGCTGAGGGGCAAGGGAAACTTCTATGGGGCTGGGGCACGTAAGTGCAACAGCCCGTCATAGGATTCGGTAAATTCAGATTAGCCGTTACGGCGGGTACGCTTGAGGATCTTCATGATGTCATCGAAGTCAGAATCGGAGATAACGCCGTCGGTGACAGGATCGACAGGTGCATTGCGCTCTGCCTCCTCAGCCTTTGCCTTTGCCTCTGCTTCAGCCTTGGCTGCTGCCTCTGCCTCTGCACGGGCAAGCTCAGCCTTTGCCTTCTCCTCGGCAGCAATGCGTGCTTCCTCAGCAGCGATCTCCTCGGGAGAGAGCTTCTTCAGCTTCTTGTCTGCATCAAGACCGGTTGCAATGACCGTGACGTGGATCTCGTCCTCCAGGCTGTTGTCGAACGCAACACCCCAGATAACGGTTGCCTCGGGATCTGCCTGATCGGTGATGAGCTGAGAAGCGGTGTATGCTTCGTCCAAGCCGATGTCGGGAGAACCGGTGATGTTGACGAGCAGGCCCTTCGCGCCGGAAATGGAGGTTTCAAGCAGCGGAGAGGTGATTGCCATCTGCGCGGCCTTTTCTGCCTTGTCCTTGCCGGATGCCTGACCGGTACCCATATGAGCAAGGCCTGCATCTGCCATGATATTGGTAACGTCTGCGAAGTCAAGGTTGATGACACCGGGGACGTTGATCAGCTCGGAGATAGACTGAACACCGCGGCGGAGAACATCGTCAGCGATGGAAAAAGCGTTCATCAGCGTCAGCTTGGTCTCGGATGCTTCCTTAAGACGGTCGTTGGGGATGATGAGCAGGGAGTCAACGTTTTCACGCAGACGAATGATACCGGCGTCAGCCTGGTCCATTCTGCGCTTACCCTCAAAGGAGAAGGGCTTGGTTACGATTGCAACGGTCAGAATGCCCATCTCACGTGCGATCTTTGCAACGACGGGAGCTGCGCCGGTACCCGTGCCGCCGCCCATACCGGTCGTAATGAAGACCATGTCGGCGCCCTCAAGTGCACGGGAGATCTCGTCACGGCTGTCCTCAGCCGCGTGAGCGCCCACGTCGGGGTTTGCGCCTGCGCCCTTACCCTTGGTGACCTTGTCGCCGATGTTGATTTTAATGGGAGCGTTGGACTTTGCGAGTGCCTGCAGGTCCGTATTGATGGCAATGAAGGTAACACCCTTCACGTTGCTTTCGATCATGCGGTTGACAGCGTTGTTACCGCCACCGCCGACACCGACCACCTTTATATTGACAACGCTTGTTTCGCTTGCGTCGAATTCGAAAATAGACATGAAATGAATCCTCCTGTTATGTAAGTATGTAAGATTTGATTTGTAAACGGTGTTTAAGATTCCAACGCGCAAAGCAACTTGGCGCAAAAGGGCAAAAAAATGGAGAATTTGTCTTGCGTTGCACCCGTACTGCGCGTTTCTACTATATATGATACCTTTTTTTTTTTAATTTTGCAAGATGTTGCGGGAAAATTCACGGAAAGTTTACATTATTTCTTCCGAAAATTACAATTCCCGGAAGAAGCTTCCGGGAATTGATTTGTAAACGGTGTATAGAAATTGCATTATCAGGAATCACGCGATTCGGGCGAGTAGATGGCCTGTTTGTTGTCGATGATGTGGATGATGCCGCGGTCGTCCTTTTTCAGCTCGTCGATGGTGCTCTTGACGAACAAGAGACGCGTTTCCAGATTGTCGTCGGAGCCAAGCTCGATGCTCAGGCGTTCCTCATAATTGAGAACGATCTCAAAGCGGTTGGACAGGTCCATGGAGGCAATACCGCGGTAGATCTCCGCCTCCTCAATGACGTTGAGAAAGGATTTTAAGAACGTCATATAGGAGGTATCAAAGAAGCGCAGGGGATGGCCTACGACGGCGTGAGAAACGGCGGGGAGCTGAATCATACGCATTCCTTCGGGGAGCTCGTCCTTGGAATCGTAGCGGGCAAGCACGCGCATGGACTGTGATATGACGAAGAATTCGTCGTATACCTGCGTATAGAAGCGCGCGCTGTCCTCAGTGAAGACGAGATGTACGGTATCGGGCAGCTCGTACTCAACCCGGACATCCTCTATGTAGGGGAATTGTGTGCGCAGCTTTCGTTCGATGGCACCGTCACGGATGGTGAAGATGAATTGGTTGCGGCGGATATCCAGCGCACGGAAGACCTCCTCTGCGTCGTAGCTGCGCAGATTGTCAAAGGTCAGATGCTGCAGGCGGAAGAAATAAAGCACAAAGCCGACGACGAAGACGAGTGCTAAAAGCGCGGGAAGCAATCTGCGTAAAAAGATCTCACGAAGATGCGCGGTGTGCTTGTAATATTTGATGGAGGACAGCGTGGATTCGTTATCGGATTCGTTGCCAGATTCGTTCTGCTTCTTTTTTCTTCTGCCGGAGGATTCCTCCAGATCGGAGGCTGCGGCGCGGCGGAAGGCGTAGGTCTGACTGCCGTCCTGCTCGGGCGCGGCACCGTCGGTGCTTTGCTTCTTCGCACGCTTCTTTTTCTTGTTCTGCTTTGGCTTTTTTGGGGGCTTGGTCTTTTTCTCTGCGGGTTTTCTGGGGGACTCGTTCTCATCGGTCATCTCAGATTCCGCCACCGGTGCGCCCAGGGCGTAGTCGATGCCGTCCTCCTCGTCAAATGCGGGGAGGATATCCTCCTCATCCTGCTCGGAATTGAATTCTCTTGTGTGCTCGGAGCTGTCCTCCCAACCCGGCCAGCTCAGGAAAATGCCGTCATCCTCCGCCTCATCCTCGGGTCCTTGGGGGGCCATCGGCAGATTGGAGCCTTGCGCGGAGAGCGCTATGCGGCGTTCGTCTGTTTGATTGTCGGGCATTTTCGTCACCGCCTTTCTGTTGGAATCATCGGGTCAATTCCCGATTGTCAGCATGTTTTACGTGCCTCAACGAGTCTGCGGCATTCCTCGTAAATGCGTTCGCAGGCATCGGAAACGGCAAGCGCGTGAATCGCCTCGCTCATAGAGCGGCGCGTTTCCGTGCTGTCGAGCACGGTGCGGACGGCTTCCACGGTTCGCTGCGGTGTGATGTCGCGCTCCTCAAGAAGGATTGCGGCGCCGCAGTCAGATAGGACCTTTGCGTTTTTATATTGGTGGTTTTCCGTGACGTTGGGGGAGGGAATGAGGATACAGGGCTTCCCCTCAAGCGCAAGCTCCGAAAGCGTAATGGAGCCGGCGCGGGCCACGACGAGGTCAGCCGCCGCCATCTGCGTCGGCATATCGTAGATATATTCAACCAATCGGATGTTTTCGTACTGATCGAGGCCTGCCTCGCGGAACATTTTCTGTGTGGCTTCATATTCGATGGAGCCGGTTGCGTGGACGTGCAGCAGCTCCGGATGCTTTGAGGAATACGCGCGCATCAGATCGAGCATCGCAAGGTTGACCTGCTCTGCGCCCATTGAGCCGCCGCAGGATAGCAGAAAGCGGCGGTATTTTCCTGTAATGCCAAGTGCCGCGCGGGCCTCGTCGTAGGAGATGGCACCCGGCTTCGTGCGCAGGGGGTTGCCCACCACGATTGCATTTTCCGGCTTGCGCAGATGCGCCTTGCACGCCTCGAAATTGATGAACATACGATCCACGGACGTTTCCAAAAGCTTGACGGCTACGCCGGGATACGCGTTGGATTCATGAAGCGCGCACGGAATGCCCATCAGGGAAGCGGCCTTCATGATCGGGAAGCAGGCGTATCCGCCCGTTCCGATTACGATATCCGGCCGAAACTGCTTGATGAGCTTTTTTCCCTTTGAAACGGAGGTGAGAACCAGAAATGCCGTTTTGATATTTTGCAGGGACAGGGAGCGTTTGAGACCGCGGATCTCGATATGATGCAGGGGATATCCTTCCTTTGGCACGAGCTTGTTTTCGATGCCGCGGGAGGTTCCGACAAATGCGATTTCCGCATCCGGCTCATGCGCGCGGATGGTATTTGCAATGGCAATGGCGGGGTTGACGTGTCCGCCGGTGCCGCCGCCGGTCATGAGAACTCTCATTGTGAGGCTCCTTTCACCTGATAGATTACTTTTTCTGTTGGTAGGAATAGCGGGATACGGATAGGATCATGCCCATTTCGATGAGCAGCATCGTCAGAGAGGATCCGCCGTAGGAGAAGAATGGCAGTGAAACACCGGTAACGGGCATGGAGCCTGTCACGACGGCGATGTTCATGATGCACTGCAGGGCGATCTGTGAAATGATACCCATTGTCAAAATGGAGGAATAGGTATCGGGTGCGTGGCTGGCAATGACGATGCCGCGCCACAGCAGCAGCGCAAAGAGGACGATGACCGCCACAGCGCCGACGAAGCCGAATTCCTCGCAGATGATTGCGAAAATGAAGTCGTTCTGTGACTCCGGCAGATACAGATACTTTTGTCGGCTGTTGCCAAGTCCTGTGCCGAGCGTGCCGCCCGAGCCGATGGCGTACAGGCTCTGCAGAAGCTGATAGCCTGCTGAGCCGGGGTCGTTTTCCGGGACGAGCCAATATTCGACGCGTTTTCGGGCGTAGTCAAAGAACATAATGGCGAGGCCGACGAGTCCGGCGCCGGATCCAAGGAAGATGCCGAGCCATTTTTTCGGTGCGCCGCCGATGAAGATGACCAGCGTACCGATCATCATCAGAATCATGGTTGCGGAGAGGTGCTTTTCCAGCGCTGTGACGAAACACACCGTGCCGATGATCGTGTACGGATACAGAATGCCGCGTCGGAAGGATCCCATTTGTCCGTGATTGGCGGCAATATAGAGCGCGAGCACCATGACGAGTGCGAGCTTCATCATTTCGGAGGGCTGTATCTGAATCGGACCGATCTCAATCCAGCGCGTTGCGCCTTTAACCGTTTTTCCGATACCGGGAATCGGCACCATGCAGAGCAGGGCGAAGGTGCCAAGGAACGCCGGCATGGTCATCTTCTGATAGAAGCGGTAGTCCAGATTCATGACAAAAAACATGAATGCAAAGCCGACGGCTACCCATCTGATCTGGGAACGGATAAAGTAGAGGCTGTCGTTAAAGTGATATTCGGCGTAGGCGTAGCTTGCTGAGAAGACCATTGCCGTGCCGATCATGACGAGAAGAATGACGAGGATCAAAAAGGGGCGATCGACCGATCCGCGCAGGCGGATGATGGTTTCCATCGGCGGTTCCTTTTCCTGTTCGGTGGTCTTTGCGGCGGGGCGGGCTGCAGCAGGGGGCTGCGGTGCGCGTCTGAGCGTGCCCGGGGCTTGTGCACTGGATGCCGGATGGGGTGTGCTTGCTGATCTGGCAGCTGTGCGGGCGGGCTGTGTGCTTTGGGATTTGTTTGGACTTTGTCCGGGTGCTGCAGTGCTGCGGGATGCAGAGGGGCGGGTTGCCCTGTTTTGTGTGGGGACCTGTCTGCGGTCGGGGTTGCGGTCCATGTGCGGCACTCCTTTCTCTTGGTGATAGGCTTTGGTGCGGGGGGCTGTGTGCGGTATTCGGTCAGAGGACGTAATCGAGGAGATAGGTCAGAGCACAGAACAGTGCTGCTGCACCTCCGAAGACCGACACGATGCGGATCTCGTTCCAGCCGCACATCTCAAAGTGATGGTGGATGGGACTCATACGGAAAATACGTCTTCCCTCGCCGAAGCGGAAACGGGTATACTTGAAGTAGGTCGTTTGGATCATGACCGATGCTGTTTCAATGATGTAGGCAAGACCTGCAAACAGGATGATGAGCGGATTGTCCGCCATAAATGCGCATCCGACGACAAGACCGCCGAAGAACAGCGAGCCGGTATCGCCCATGAAGACGCGCGCAGGGTAGAAGTTATAGATAAGGAAGCCAAGTGACGCACCCACGGCGACAGCGGCTCCGAGTGCCAGCGACAGATTGGATCCGATCTGGGCGGAGGAGAGCTGTGTTCCCGAAAAGAATGCGACGACGGTGAAGAATGCGCCGACCACAAAGGTTTCCGTGGAGGCGAGTCCGTCGATGCCGTCCGTAATATTCACGGAGTTGACGACGCCCGTGATCAGAATGACGGCGACGACGTAGTAGAGGATACCGAGCTCCCACTCCCAGCCAAGGAAGGGAATGCGCAGCGTTGTGTCAATGAAGCCGCAGGCGTGCATGACGAAGACATACAGCACGGCGGAGAGCAGCTGCAGCAGAAATTTCTGTGCGGCACTCAATCCGGCGTTTTGCTTCTTTGTGATCTTAACGGCGTCGTCGATGATGCCGATCAAGCCGCAGACAACGGCAAACAGCAGGGTGATGAGGAACTCCGACGCTTGGAATATCGCCAGCGGTGATCCTGTGACTGCAAAAAGAGCGCCCCACAGGAGAATGACGGAGAGGAGGGAGGCGGCGATGAATGCAAGGCCGCCCATTGTCGGAGTGCCTTCCTTGCTTTTGTGCCAGCGGGGGCCGATATCAAGGATCTTCTGTCCCATTTTCAGCGAACGAAGCTTGGGAATCAGATAACGGGAGATGAGGACCGTAAGAAGAAATACGGCGGCGGCTGTCAGAAAATACGCATGAGACACTTGAAACTTCATTTTGTGCTCCTTTGTTTTGATGGAAGATGCGTGCTCAGTGCTCCGGACGGATCAGGGCATCGACGATACGCTCCAGTGCCATGGCACGGCTTGCCTTGAACAGGACGGTATCGCCCGTATGCAGAAGTGCGGAGAGGGTGCTTGCAATGGTGGGGATATCCGCATCCGATGCCTCGGTGCAGACGGTGATGCACGCCTTCGGCATACCGCCGATAACGGCGCCTGCGGCGATCTCTGCTGCCTCGGGGCCGACTGTGACGAGGTATGTGATACCGAGCTCGGCAAGGAACCGTCCGACCTGTCTGTGCAGACGCGGTGCATACGCTCCGAGCTCCTTCATATCACCGAGCACGGCGATGGAGCGGCCCGAGCGTGTGGGCTCTGCGGAGAGGGTATGGAGCACGCGGAGTGCGGCCTCCATGGATTCCTGGCTTGCGTTATAGCAGTCCTCGATGATCGTGATGCCGTTGTGTTCGAGGATTCTCTGGCGCATACCGGTATTTTCAAACGAATCGAGGCCGCGGCGGATATCCTGCTCCGTCATGCCGAAGGCAGCGCCGCACAGGTAGGCGGCCATTGCGTTGCTGACGTTGTGCGCACCGGTGACCGGAATATGCAGATCGCGCACACAGGCACCGTCGCGGGTGCGCTTCATATCAAACGTGCAGTCGTGGGCGGTCATGCGGATGTTTTCTGCAAGATAATCTGCGTGGGGGTTTTCCTTTGCGATGAACGTGGGGAACAGACCGCGAGCGGCGATCTCGTCCTTCTTTTCAGTCAGAAGCGGCTCGTCTCCGTTCAGAATGACCGTGCCGCCGGGCTTCATTCCGTCGAGCATTTCAAGCTTTGCGTCGCGGATGCCCTCGCGAGAGCCGAGATTTTCGATATGGGAGGTTCCGATGTTGGTAATGACGACGGTATCGGGGGTGCAGATGTGCGACAGGCGCGCAAGCTCTCCCGCGTAGCTCATGCCCGCCTCAAGCACGGCAATGCGGTCCGTGGGCTTGATCTGCATGAGTGTCAGCGGCAGACCGATCTCGTTGTTGTAGTTTCCCTCCGTGCGCATGGTTGGGATAGCGGCGGAGAGGACTGCGTGGATCATTTGCTTTGTCGTCGTTTTTCCGACGGAGCCTGTGACGGCGATGATCTTAGGATCGGTTCGCTTCATGTGGTAGCGGCCGAGTGCACCGAGTGCGTACAGGGTATTCGGCACAAGAATGACTGCGCATCCCTCGGGGATGGCGCGCATTGCTTCCTCTGCCACGCGCTCGGCGATGATACAGTCGGCACCGTTTCTGACTGCGCTGCCGATGAAGTTATGTCCGTCTGCGTGTTCTCCGCGCAGGGCTAGGAAGATATTGCCGGGTACTGCGATGCGGGAATCCGTGACCAGGCCGCGGTGTATGCGGCTGCTGTCGCACATGACGGTGCCGCCTGTAATAGCGGCGATCTCTGCGGCGGTGAAACCGATTTCATCAAACTGCGTTTTCATGGAAATGTACGTTCCTTTCGCAAATCAGAGGATTGTTTTAGGCAGGAGCAGGCTATGTCCCTGTCAGAAAACGGGCGCGTGCCGCGTGCATCCGTCTGTGTCGTTTCATGTCCCTTTCCTGCGAGCAGAATGACGTCGCCCGGTTGGGACACGGAGAGCAAATGCGCAATGGCCGCGGCGCGGTCGGGAATGAGCGTGATACGTGCACGGTGCTGCCGTGCGATGCCCGATACGATATCCGCAAAGATCGCAAGCGGATCCTCGGTGCGGCTGTTATCCTCGCTGATTACGGCATCGTCGGCCAGCGTGGCGGCAATGGCGCCCATCTGCGGGCGTTTTTCACGCTCACGATCGCCGCCGCAGCCCAGAAGCACGCGCAGACGTGCCGTGGGGTAGGTATGCCTGAGGCCGGTGAGGGCTGCACGGAGTGCATCGGGGGTATGTGCATAGTCAAGGTATACGGCAAACGGCGTGTCCGTCAGAAGCTCCATGCGTCCGGGGATCGGAGGCATGGCAAGCATCGCGCGGCACGCAGTATCGATGGGAATACCGAGCATGGCACCGCACGCTGCCGCCGCAAGGCGGTTTGCCGCGATGAACGGACACACGGTATCCGTCAGGGCTTGTGGGAGAGCGGACAGCCGCCATGCGGCAGTGCCGTCTGTGGGGGAGTATCCGGTCAGACGTCCGGCAAACGCGCGGTCTGCATACAGCCGCGCGCCGTGCGGGTCATCGACGTTGACAAGGCCGCGCGTGCAGGAGAAAAACAGACTGCGCTTGGCCTCAAAATACGGTTCTGTGCTGTG
The DNA here is from genome assembly GCA_017628075.1 of Clostridia bacterium. Lineage (GTDB taxonomy): Bacteria > Bacillota > Clostridia > Oscillospirales > CAG-272 > RGIG3925. The sequence continues at coordinate 2,371 of JAGBZV010000033.1, read as the reverse complement.
GTGATAGTCCAGGTGATCCTCACCGAGTCCGGTGAAGATGCCGATTTCAAAATGCAGGCCGGAAAGCCTGCCCTGAGACAGTGCATGGGAGGACGCTTCAAATATTGCTGTTTTTACGCCGAGGTCGTGCGCCCGGGAAAGGTACAGTGCAGTTTCCTCCGGCGTCGGGGTTGTGTGGGAGGAAACGTACCGTTCCTCTGCCACGCGGTATTCAACCGTACCGAAGCACGCGGTGGGAGCGTGGCGGACGTCTGCGCCGAAAACGGCCTCCAGAAGGTACGCCGTTGAGGTTTTTCCGTTCGTGCCCGTCACGGCGAGCAGCGTCATAGAACGCTCGGGGTGGCCGTAATAGGCAAGGCAGGCGGGAAGAAACGCAGACGCGGTATCGTTCAAAAGGATCCAGGGGATGCCGATCGCATCGGCTGCCGTGCAGAACGCGGGATCGTCCAGCACTGCACAGCACGCACCGCGTGCGGCGGCATCGGCGATGGCGGTATGACCGTCGAAGCGGGTGCCGCGGATGCAGAAGAATACGTCGTGTGCGCACACGGCGCGGGAATCACGGCGCGGCATCGCGCAGGGTGCTGAGAGACTGAGCTGCGGGGCGCAGCGCAGGATATCCTCTGCGGAAAACAGGTCGTGCAGGATCATAGGACGGGCTCCTTTCGGATTCAGCGATTCGTGGAAGCACTCTTGCACGTCCTGTATGTTGCTTTATTGGCGAAATCAACCGTCCATTGCATCCGTGAAGCGGAATTCGACGGTGACGACGGTACCGGGAGTCACCTTGGTATAGGGCGGGATGGACTGGCTGATAGCAACGGCATAAGAATCAGAGGAGGTAAAGGACTGCGTTGCACCCTCAAGGATGATATTCAGTCCGCGTCCGACGAGGAGCTGCGTTGCGCCTGTGATCGTATAGCCGGTCAGATCGGGAACCGTGACGTTTTCACGCGGTGTTTCCGTACCCGTATACAGCACGATCTGGCCCGTTCCCTGAATGACGACAGAGCCGCTCTTGGGGACCTGCTGGTTGACGGTCTGGCCGTCGCCCTTGACTACGTAGGAAAGGCCCTTTTCGTTGATTGCTGCGATTGCCTCGGAAAGGGGGAGGCCGGTATAGCCACCGACGGTGACCTCCATTTCTGCCAGCTCTTCCTCGGAGTAGATGGGATCGATGTTCATATAACGCAGGACCTGCTCCATCGTTTTTGCGACGTAGGGTGCTGCGGTAACGGATCCGAAGACGTTTTCTACGTTCGGCTCGTCGCAGATGATGATGCAGGCGACCTGAGGATCGTCTGCGGGTGCATAAGCAACGCAGGAGCCGATGCGCAGGTAGGTGTTGCCTTCCTCGTCACGGAACTCGGTTTTCTCGGAGGTACCGGTCTTTGCGGCGACCTTATAGCCCTTGACGTAGGCGTTCTTTGCGGCACCGCCCGTGGAAACGCCTTCCTCAAGAATGTCGTTGAGCAGGGAAGCGGTCGTCTGGCTGATGAGCACGCGCTTGTGATCCGGCGTCAGGTCGATGATGGTATTGCCGTCATCGTCAACGAGCCGGGAAACGACGTGCGGTGTTATGAGCGTGCCGCCGTTTGCGACAGACGCGATTGCGGTCAGCTCCTGGATGGGGGTGGTTTTGAAGGTCTGACCGAAGGAGGAGGTGGAAAGCTCCAGAATGTTCAGGTTGGCCAGTGTATGGAAGATACCCTTGGACTCACCGGGCAGGTCAATTCCCGTTTTTGCGGTGAAGCCGAAGGCCTGCAGATACTTATGGAAGGTTTCCGCGCCGATGAGCCACGATGCCTGCATGAGCGTCGGGTTGCAGGACTGCTGGAGGCCGGAGCGGAAGGTTACGGATCCGTGACCGCCGTAGTGCCAGCAGCTGACCTCTTTTTTTGCCGTTTCGGAAAGCGGAACGAAGAAGGGATCGGTGCAGGTGAACAGCGTGGTATCCTCAAAGCAGTTTTCCTCAAGGCCCATTGCTGCGGTGATGATCTTGAACGTAGAGCCGGGCTCATACAGGGTGGAAACTGGCTTGTTGTTCCACATCTGAAGGCGGAGCTCGGACTGTTTGTTGTTATAATCTTCAGAGCCGGGAACGTAGGCGCTGAGCTGAGAGAGCGACCAATCGTCAAGCTGGGACGGATTGTTCAAATCGTAATCCGGATAGGTTGCCATTGCGAGGATGGCACCGGTATTGACGTCCATGACAATGCCGCAGCACCGGTTCATGGAGTTGTTGTCGTAGAAGGTATCCATGACCTGCTGCTCCAGCATGGACTGGATCTTATAGTCGATGGTGGTAACGACATTGTAGCCGGATTCCGCCTCGGTGTAGCTTTCGTACTTTGCGGGAATTGAGCCGCCG
>JAGBZV010000032.1 GCA_017628075.1 Clostridia bacterium | reverse complement strand
GCGTTAACTTACTTCGCTCTCCATGTGATGCGGCCCTTATCGAGGTCATAAACGGAAACCTCAACCGTTACCTTATCACCGAGCAGAATCTAGATATAGTTCATTCTGAGTTTACCGGAAATATGTGCCGTCACGATATGGTCGTTGGGCAGCTTGACCTTAAAGGTCGCATTCGGCAGCACCTCAACTACGGTGCCTTCAAACTCGATTACGTCATCCTTTGACAGAAGAATCTCTCCTTTCTTGGGAACTCTTTTTCTGAGGCTGGTCATCCGCATCGCCACGGAATGCTGCGATCACGCGTCGCAGATAGCTGTCTGAGCAGCTTCCGTCAGTGATCTTCTCGACACATTCCATGCCGGCAAATGAGATGAGCTTCAGATGCTTGAGTTTCTTTTTCTTGGGATTGACACATTTGCGCAGTCGTCCGTCTGCGATGGCGACGTTCTCACCGTCGATTTCTGCGACGATGACGAAGTACCTGTCGGCATCTCTGCCGGCCACAGACTGCACGATGCGTCCGATCATGGTTCCGGTTACCTTATTGGGCTGACGTTTTATTCCGTCATCCGAATCAAACTGTATACCGGAATTATAACGGTTCCTGCGAAGCTCTGATTTCATATCAGCTCTCCTATTACACTTGTGTCAGCAAGATAACACCGTTATCTGTCACAGCAAGCGTATGTTCATAGTGCGCGGAAAGTGCACCATCTGCCGTCTTTATGGTCCAGCCGTCGTTAAGCTGTCTGACCTCATGCGTTCCCGCATTGATCATGGGCTCAACTGCAATAACCATACCGGCGCAGAAGCGAACGCCGCGTCCCGCTGTTCCGTAATTGGGAACGTCGGGAGCCTCGTGCAGATCGCGTCCGATACCGTGGCCGACAAACTGGCGTACAGCCGTAAATCCATGCTCTCTGACATATCCGTCGATTGCAGAGCCGAGATCTCCGAGCCGGTTGCCCGGACCGATCATCTCAATTCCGCGATAGAAGGATTCTCTGGTCACACGGATCAGCCTCTCGGCTTCCTCAGATACGTGTCCAACTGGGAACGTATTTGCGGTGTCGCCGTGATAGCCCTTGTAGTACGCACCGACGTCGATCTTCACGATATCCCCGTCCTGAAGCTGACGCGCTGCGGATGGGATGCCGTGAATGACCTCGTCATTGATGCTGATACACGCACTTGCGGGAAAACCGTTGTAGTTCAGGAAAGACGGGGTAGCACCGCATTTTGTGATGTAACCGCGGATAGCGGTATCAATCTCCTTTGTGGTGATCCCGGGCCTAACCATTTCACCAGCCATACAAAGTGCCTCACCGGTAATTTTACCGGCATCACGCATGGCCGCGATCTGAACTGCATTTTTAACCGCAATCATAGATTATCTGCCTTCGTAGGAAGCAATGACAGCAGCGGTCAGAGCCGTAGTGTCCTCGAGTTCTTCCTGCCCTTCGACAAGACGGAGCTTGCCGGTTTTTTCGTAATAAGCCTTAAGCGGCTCCGTGGACGCGTGATAGGTGTTAAGTCTGTCAAGAACGACCTCAGGCGCATCATCACGGCGGATGGTGAGCTCGGCTCCGCACTTATCACAGGTCTTATTGTCGCGGGAGGGCTTATATACGGTGTGATACGTTGCGCCGCAGATGCAGGTGCGTCTGCCGCTCATGCGTTCCACGATCTTTTCATCCGGAACCTCAATGGAAATCACAAGGTCCATCTCAATGCCCATAGCATCAAGAGCTTCCGCCTGCGGGACGGTTCTGGGGAATCCGTCAAGGATGAAGCCGTTTGCACAGTCATCCATTGCAAGACGCTCGCGGATGATTCCGATTACCACCTCGTCGGGAACGAGCTTGCCTGCCTCGGTATACGCCTTAGCGGCATTGCCCATTTCAGTTCCGTTCTTGATGGCTTCACGGATGATTGCACCGGTAGAGATTGCCGGAATCTGATACTTTTCAGAAACGATCTCAGCCTGTGTGCCTTTGCCGGCGCCGGGGGCGCCAAGAAACATAATCTTCATCAATCAATGCTCCTTCTTATTCAAGGAATCCCTTATAGTGGCGCATCGTCATCTGCGATTCAAGCTCACGGAAGGTTTCCAGAGCAACACCGACGATAATGAGCAGTGAAGAACCGCCAAATGCAATGCCGCCGAGCTTGTTTCCTGCGATCGTGTTGATGATGAGCGGGAGAACAGCGATCACTGCGAGGAACAGAGCGCCGATAAAGGTCAGCTTGTTCAGAACGCGCGTGATGTAGTCGGCAGTAGGCTTACCGGGTCTGATGCCCAGGATAAAGCCGCCATTTTTCTTAAGGTTGTTTGCAACCTCAACCGGGTTGAAAGAAATACCGATATAGAAATAGTTGAATGCGATGATGAGGATGAAGAAGAGGATTGCGTATACGGGAGACGTGTAGCCAAAGAACTTGACAAAGCCGTCCCAGAAGGATCCCGCCTTGGGCGGGAACATAACAGACATCGTAGAGGGAATTGCTACGATAGAGTTTGCAAAGATGATCGGCATAACGCCGGACATATTGAGCTTCAGCGGAAGTGTCGTAGACTGACCGCCGAACATCTTACGGCCGACAACCTTCTTTGCATACTGTACGGGAAGTCTGCGTTCTGCGTTGGTCATGAAAATGACGAACACCAAAATCGCAATACCAAGCGCCGCTGCGATGACTGCTACGAGGATCTTAGCCCAGATCGCGTTCTGTGCAGTAAGCAGAGAGGACGCAGATGCGGGAAGGCTCGCGATAATGTTGCAGAAAAGGATCATGGAAATACCGTTGCCGATACCAAATTCGTCGATCTTTTCTGCAAGCCACATCACAAGTGCAGTACCTGCGACGTAGCAGAACATAACAACCACACGGATAAACGCACTGTCTACAATCAATGCAGACTCGATATATTTGGTATAACCAAACGCTGTGATCAAACCAAGAATAATCGTGCCAATACGCGTAAACTGCGCGATTTTCTTTCTGCCGTTTTCTTCCTTTGCAATCCGCTCCAGCGCAGGAATTGCGATGGTCAGAAGCTGAATGACGATCTGTGCCGTAATGTACGGAGAAACAGACAATGCAAACAGCGTTGCACGGGAGAAGGCTTCACCAGAAAGAATGTTGAAATACTGGAAAAAAGAACCATCAGTATATGTGTTGACCATCTGAGTCAGAAGGTCTGCACTCAGAAACGGAACCGGGAGGACGGCTCCCAGTCTATAGAGGACCAGGATGAGAAGCGTGAAAAGGATCTTTTTACGCAACTCCGGGATCGTCCAAGCGTTTCTTAACGTCTGAAGCACTTAGATCACCTCAGTCTTTCCACCGGCTGCTTCGATCTTCTCTTTTGCAGACGCTGAAAAGATTGATGCCTGAACGGTTAACTTCTTGCTGATCTCACCGTTACCCAAAATCTTGATACCATCATTGACATCATTGATGATACCGTTTTCGATAAGGGTATCTGCAGAAACAACGGAACCATCTTCAAAAACATTGAGTGCATCAACATTTACGATAGTATAGTGCTTTGCAAATACGTTATGAAAACCTCTCTTGG
>JAGBZV010000031.1 GCA_017628075.1 Clostridia bacterium | reverse complement strand
TATGGGACTATTCAATGATGCCGTACAACGTTCTTGGTCAGATCTGCGTGACCTATACGGCTGCGTGGTGTCTGCTTTCTGTGCCCGCCATGGCGTTGGACCGACTGTTTTGCCGTGCGTGGCGGCGCGAAAGCGGGACGGCGGAGAAACTGCGCGCGGAGGGGTGCGCTGTTCCGACTGCGGCGGAATGAAGCGTGGCCATCAGCTCTTGCCGGAGATGCGACGGGCTGTTGCACTTACGTGCCTCAGCCCCATAGAAGTTTCCCTTGCCCCTCAGTGAAGGGGCATTTTCATGCGATTTTCGCTTGAAAACCGAGAAATTCAGGCCACTTCGTGACCCCGGGCTGTTGCAAGTTGAAAACTTGCAACAGCCCCGTTTTTTTGGCGATTCGATTGTTTTTTTGACGGATCAATCCCGGTATAAGAACCGCTCTCCCGCGACGATATCGTAGGTCAGCACGGTGTGACCGTCGATGAGAGCCTTGGCCTCCGCGGACACGGCCTTGTGCAGACGGACGTTATAATAGGGGATCGTTTCGTAGTAACGCTCCAAATACCGCATCAGCGTGCTCTGTGGGGCACCGATGAGCTGTGCTGCGGCAGTCATCAGTGTGTAGGAGGAGATGTTGTTGTCCTTACCCTCGTGCAGCATGGTGCTCTCCTTGAGATCAAAGTTTGAGAACACGAGGAAGGGGGTGGAGTACAGACGCTCGTAATCCGCTTCGTCGTACGTTCCGATCATACCGGACTGCACGTACGCACCAAATCCTGCGCCGAGCGTGGGGAGATGGTCACCAAACCAGATGAGCACGGTGTCGCGCTCGCGTGATTTTACATACTCTGCGAGCTTTCCAAGACACGCATCGGCGTGGGAAACGCCCTTGGTAAAATTGATGACCGCGTTTTGTACACTTTCATCGAAGGCAGGATTTGTCACGGTGATCTCGTGTGTGCCGTACTTATTTGGATACGGCTGATGATTCTCCATGCTGATGCCGTAAATGAAGCGCGGTGCATCGGAGGGGGTGTCGAGATAGTGCATGATCGTATCCGCGAACGTGTCGTCTGTGATCTGTCCGCCGTCGATGGTCAGATTGAGCGTGTTGTTTTTGCCGAGGGCGTAAATGGTATCCTCAAAAACAAGCGTATCGATGCCGATCAGAGGATAGGCCGCGCGGCGGTTGTAGAAGCTTGCGTTATACGGATGGATCGCCGTGGTTTCATAGCCGAGATCCCGGTAGATGGAAACGTAGCTTTCCGTTTCACTCGTGACGTATTGCCACGGGACACAGCCGGAGGGAAGCCGGTCAGTCGAAAGTCCCGTCAGAACCTCGAATTCCGGACGGACCGTACCGCCGCCAAATCCTGTCGTGAAGAATCGGCCGGAGATACATCCCTCCTCTTCGATCAGCGCGCGGTAATTCTTGAGTGGATCCTCGGAAAAGGTTGTGCCGGGCAGAAGCGTCGGATCCCAGAAGCTTTCTGCCAGGATCAGAATGATATCGGGGGAGGAAAAGTCCTCGGAGGCACCGAGCGGCTCCAGACCCTCGGTCAGCGCGGCGACGGTCTTCTCCGAATAGCTTTCGGGGCGGGTGATATTTGTGGAAAGGACGTTGACGGTAAAGGCACCGACGAATCCGTTTGCAATATAGTTGGAGGTCTGAAGTGCCATGTCCTCCAGGTAAAGAGAGCTTTTGTTGAGCAAGGCCGTGACCTTGTTCGGAGTGGAAACGGAGATGCACATACCGATGAGCGTCAGCACGAGGACCGGGATGCGCAAGAACCATTTTACAGGCAGGGATGCACCTGAAAAATACACGGCCAGTGCCATAATGCCAATGAACGCGATGAGCATGGAATACAGCGGCGGAAACGGCACGGTGATGAAGTTCATAAGCTCACCGAGGTTTCCTGCCTGCTGAAGAAGGTCCCACGGATAGAAGTAGTCGCCGGTCATGGCGTGCTTAAGGTAATTGGTGTATGAAACGGCACCGAAGACGCCGCCGAATATCAGCACGGACAGCCATCCGCGGCGGAACAGACACAGCACGCACAGCCACACAAGATACAATAGCCCCAAATCGAAGAGAACGACCGGCGTACGCTCCAGAAGGAACGTAGCGAAGCGTGCCTGATCGGCATAATGGATATATTCCGTCATCAGAAGGCAGTAGATGGGAAGCAGCGCAAGAATGGCCCATCCGCAGATCTGTACGATGACGGAAAGCCAGACGGGGCGGATCCGGTGCGGCAATTTCGGTGCGATGGTGATGGCGCAAAAGCATTTTTTGAGCAGCATAAAAATCTCCTGAGATGATAAATGAACAGAGAAAACAGATGATTTTGAGTACTGCACCGATTATAACACAAAATATGACAAATTCTGTGAACAGACGGAGAACGTGTGCAAATGTTACAAATCGGACATATTCTACGGAGTGTGCTTCTGCTCCGTCAGAATTCCGTTTTCCATACGGTAGGTGCGGTCGGCACGTGCGGCAACTGCCGGATCGTGGGTGACCATGACCAGCGTTTGTCCGAGCTCAGCGCGTGTTGCGAGCAGCAGCTCAATAAGCTCCGCTGCCGAGTCGCGGTCAAGATTTCCGGTTGGCTCGTCCGCAAACAGGATATCGGGCTTATTGATCAGCGCACGGGCTGCGGCGACACGCTGCCGCTGTCCTCCGGAAAGCTCGGAGGGGAGGTGATGCAGACGGTCGTCGATTTTCAGAAGACGCGTCAGCGTATCGAAATAGCTGGGATAGCGAGTTTCTCCCGCAATCTTCTGCGGCATCAGAATGTTCTCCTTTGCGGTGAGGGCGGGAAGCAGATGAAAGGACTGAAAGATGACGCCGATCTTTTTGGCGCGGAATTCGGATTTTGTATTATCATCCAGCGAAAAAAAGTCGTATCCGTCCAGAAAAACGTGTCCGGAGGTGGGGGTTTCCAAGCCGGCAAGGGTATGCAGAAGCGTGGATTTTCCCGAGCCGGACGTTCCGACAATGGAAACGAATTCGCCGCGCTTGACACGCAGATACGCGCTGTCAACGGCCTTGATGTGGTAATCTCCCTGAAAAAAGGTCTTGCACAGTGCTTTTGCGACGAGAACATCGGACTCGGGGATGGAGGGGTCCTTGTGCCGGAGCATCCGGCGTTCAGCTTTGGACATAACAATCAACTGCGGCTTTCGTTTACGAAAGGCTCCTTTCTTTGGATTGGGGTGTCAGATTGGATCAGCGCAGGGCGTCAATGATGGAGCCACGGTGGAAGCGGCGCATGGACAATGCTGTGCCGCTGAATACCGACGGATATACGAACAGCATGGCACCAAGCAGATTCAAAATGCTTTTTGCTGCATATTCAAGGGACGACATGGGCAGCGGCTCGCGCACGGCGGAGGATTGGAGCCGTGTGTCAGACAGAACGAGGAACAGAAGAAGCGCGAGCACGGAAACCACGGCTGCGCGGATGCTGTCCTGTGTCCGGATCATGGCAGTAAGACGCGCTCTCGTCATGCCGAGGGTGCGAAGCACGGCGAATTCGCGGTGGCGGTCACAGCACGTTCCGAAGCTGGAGATCGTTGTAACGGTCAGCGCGGTGATAAAGATGAAAAGCGCCTGAAAGAGATTGTAGCAGAAGCTGACGAGAATATCCGTATACGCAAGGGAAAAGAGATCTTCCGTCAAGGATTCCAGATACATCAGCGGCAGCGGCATCATCATGGCAATGACGGCAATGCCCAGCAGCTGCGTTTTGCGCGTGCGCAGTAAGTACAGACGGTTGTAGATAGCGGTGCTGGGGCACAGCTCAAAGGCGGAGGATGTCTGCGGGACGAAGGAAACGTCCACGGTGCCCGCGCCGCGCAGAAGCTCCATCGTGGATGCTTTGCGGTACAGAAGGCAGACGGCGAAGGCTCCCACGCCGGATAAGCACGTCATGAAGATACAGATCATGACGATCATGATGAGTGGCGGTGTATCGACCAGCGTCATGTATACGGCGTCCTTGGTAAGCAGCGGCTGCATCAGCATAAGGTATCCCTTGACTGCACCGTACGTCAGCGGCACTGCGATGGGGATGGAAGCGATGGATGCGAGTACGGTGTGCAGAACGTGAATGAGCGTCAGATCGCGCCGCTTCATACCGAGAGATCGGAGCGTACCGTATTCTGCGATTTTTCGTTTGTAATGCTCGTGGGAGAGGATTGCGGATACGGAAGCAAAGAACAGACCGAACAGTGTCATATAACCGAAGAATTGCGGCTGAAAGATATAGGCGTTGATCGTATCGCTGATGAATGTGATATTGGCGGTCATGCTTTGCAGGACGTAGCGCTCGGCTCCCTGTTGTGCGATAACGGTCAGAGGCATGCCGTGGGCGGACGCCGCACCGTAATAGCGTGCCTGCAGTTTGGAAAGGGTGTCCTCGAAGGCACTGTCGTAACGTGCTTTGTACGGTGCGCGGCTCCAAAGACCGAACCGATCGAAGATTGCTTTTGCGTGGACGCCCCAACGCTCGACCTCGTCCCATGTGACGCGGACGCGGAATACGTTGTCCCACGGTGCATCCGCATCGGTGACGATGTCCCAGCACGCCTGTGCCCACGGCTGGGATGCAATGTATTCCTTCTGCGCATACTCCAGCCCGACGATGGAAAAATGGTAGTTATCCTCGGTGTCCGGCATGACGTAGGCGCGCCATGCCGACTCGGTATACAAAAGCATGAGGATCATGGAAACGAGCACCGCGGCTCCCGCAAGCACACCGGAGAGAAACTGCCTTGGAGCGGAGCGGATATCGTGCAGAACGTAAAAAAGGGCGGCACGCAGCGTACGCTTCATAAGGTTTTCTCCTTTCCGTCTGAGGTGCTGTGGATACCGTTTGCTTTTTCGGTCAGATTCAGCTTTGGCGAGAGGGTTCGCCGGATGCGGTATGCCAGATAGTCGTTGTCGATTTTTTCAAGTGCGGCTCCGATGACGGGCTGCTCCGAGAGTGAGGATTTCTGCTGCATGACCGCGCGTTCAAGAAGCGGCGCGCCCGGCGTTTCCTCCTGTCGGAAACGGCAGGAGCCGTCCGGCAGAAGAAACAGCTTGATGATGCGCGTACAGGGGGTTTCCGGGAAGTCAATCTGAAGACGGCATACGTCATTCCCGTCCTCGTCGGTAGGGAAGGATACCCTTGCCGCAGCAAGAAACGGCGTTCCGTGAAAATGCAGCACGGTGCGGACGGCGGTGTTGGTGCCGGCCTGGAAGATATGCGTATCGTTCTCCTCGCGGTAGGTGACAAGGAGGCGCTCGCTTCCGTTATCTACCGTCGTATCAAAGGAAATTCCGCAGAAGCCCTGCGTATAGCTGCTTTGTGTTACCTGCAGAATGACGGGGAGAAGACCAACGGAGCTGCAGGCGCTGCCATCGGCGGGAACGAAGGTCTTTTTCAGAAAGCGTGCGGCGCGTTCCGGAAGAGTGGCGGTGGATGCTGCGGGCAGAAGCGGGGCCTCGTTTTTTTGTGAAAGCAAACCTGCAAGACGGGCAAGCAGGCCGGGGCGCTTGCGGTGAGGGGAGGCGGCTTCCGCGGGGGGATCTCCTTGTGCGGTGCGGGCAAGTGCCTCGGCCTCTTCCGTGCGGTCTGCGCAGAGAAGAAGCGTCCGCTTGAGGTGATACGCTGCTTCTGCCGATGCACAGGGCAGAGGCGTGTCGGAAAGAACACCCGCCGTACCGAGCATCTCTGTAACGGTGTCGTAAAACGGGCTTATCTGGAACAGCTCGTCGTTTGCGGCACCCGAAACGACGACGACATCCGTTTCCGGGAATATGAGGACGTTTTGTCCGAACATACCGTTGAACAGATAGGCGCGCGGCTTGTGTCCTACCCAGATCTGATAGCCGTAATCGTAGCGGCCGGTTGTATCGGGCGTTTTTACGATGGGGGATACTGCACGGGCAAGGTAGTCGTGCGGAATGAGGCGCTTGCCCTCCCATACGCCGTCTGCGAGGAGAAGCAGGCCGATCTTTGCAAGATCCTCTGCGCGCATATACAATCCCCAGCCACCGCGTTCTATGCCCTGCGGACAGGTTTCCCAGAAGAAGTCCTTGATCCCAAGCGGGGTGAACAGGTGCTTTGTGAGAAAATCAGAGAGCGACGTGCCGCTGAGGCGGACGACGATGGCGGCGAGCATATACGTGTTGAGCGAATTGTATGCAAACCGTGTGCCGGGCTCTGCGTTTTGTGCGGAATTGAGGAAGCACCGTACCCAATCCTCGTCCGTTTGCGATTCCAGCTCGTTAAAGAGTATGCCTGAGCGCATGGTCAGCAGATGCTCAACCGTAAGCGAGGACAGGCGCAGGCGTTGGACGGGGCCGATCCTGTCGGAAAACAGATCGACGATCTTATCGTCTGTAGACAGCACACCCATTCCGCAAAGAATACCAACTGCAAGTGAAACGATGCTCTTGCAGGTGGAAAACGTATATCGGGGAAGCGTGACGTCGTGTGCGCCGAAGCTTGCCTCGCACAGGATGCTTCCGTGCCGCAGAACGGTGAGGGTGTGCATCCGCAGGTGCGGATTTTCGCGCAGCGCAAGCAGCAGCGCGGTCAGATGCTCGGAGGGCACGCCGGCCTCCTCCGGGGTGATGCGCGGGAGCGTTCCGCGGATGCCGCTCTCAAACAGCGGCTTGCCCGTGACGGGAGGAAGAAACGGCTCGGTCGTGCGGCTTGGATCGAACAGGCGGGAGAGCAGCTGAACGGAGCGGTTAACGGCGGATAGATTCATGGACGGTTCCTTTCATGACAGCACGAGGGGATACGTGTACGTTTTGTATATCAGTATTTCCGTCCTTGCGCGGGCAATACGGATATGGCGTATATAGCTTCTTCTTTTCTCAGTGATGGCGGATATAGATGCCAAGCATGGAGATGAGGGAAAGATACGCAGATGCGTCAACCGTACCGCCTGAGCCAATGAGATAGCCGCAGCCGTTGGCGGAGGCGGACAGCAATGCTTCCACGCGGCGGTGAATGGCAAGGGGCTCGGCTGCTGCAAGCGTCTGTGCGCCAAGACCGCCGCAGACGGTGATGCGGCTGCCGTGCTCGGAAAAATACGTTTCTGCGCCGTCCGATGCGAACCAGCCGACAGCCCCTTCGGCAATGGCACCGCGGATGTCCCCGTCCATGCGAATGAACGGCAGGTGATGCGTGGGATGCGTGTCCCCGTAGCCGCCGACAGCGCAGACGATGGGGGACTGTGCGCACGCTGTGATCTGCGTCTGGCTTTGGCAGAGAATGACACAGCCGGAGGCGGCGGGGACGCGCGCCTCTGCCGCGGCAAGAAGCAGATTGAACGTACGCGGACAGTACGTGCGGGCGTCAAGGACAACGATATCTGCCTGCGTGCGCTCGCGCAGGGAGACCATGGTATCGACGTAGTGCTCCGGTGTATCCCAGAGCTGCGGTCCGCGCCGCCAGATCAGCTGCTCTGCAATGGCCGGATGGATAAAGGGCTCAAACAGCGTCGGTTGTGCGTGCGGCGTACGGAGAAGCGCTGCGATAAATCGTTCTTTTTGCGGTGCGGGCATGGTGAGCCTCCTTGATATGGTCTTTCTTTAATAATTGTACCACAAAAACAGTCCTATATCAAGAGGCAGGATGTCAAAATACACGTCAATTCCGAAAATTTGCAAAAAGGCTTGACACAGCGGCGTTTTTGTGATATACTTTCTCCATCGGTACAACCGAGTTCCATATCCGAAAAGCAATGAAGGGAACAAGTAGTTCTTTGTCGGTGCACAGAAAGCAGCCGGTGGATGAGAGGCGCGCACGACGGACAAACGGAATGAATACCTCCCGGAGCTTCGCACCGAATCTGTCGCTTGGGACAGGCAGTAGGCTGCGGCGGCACGCGTCCGTTACCATGCGCGAGTGTTTTCAGAATCAAACACACAGAGATCCCGTTACTGTGAGGTCGGGATGAAGCAACGGTGGTAACACGGCGGAATTTCGCTGTCCTTGCGTTTGTCAGATGACGACGGCGCAGGGCTTTTTGTTTTTCTGGCAGCGGATGGGGCTTCGGTGCCGAGGTTATTACGAGAGAAAGAAGGAAGATATCCTATGCAGATTTATGAAGAACTGATTGCGCGCGGACTGATTGCGCAGACAACGGACGAGGCGGAGATCAGAGAGCTCGTCAACGCCGGAAAGGCAGTGTTTTATATCGGCTTTGATCCGACCGCCGATTCTCTGCACGTCGGTCACTTTATGGCACTTTGCCTGATGAAGCGCCTTCAGATGGCGGGCAACCGTCCCGTTGTTCTGATCGGCGGCGGTACGGGCTATATCGGTGATCCCTCCGGCAGAACCGATATGCGTTCGATGATGACGCCCGAGATCATTCAGCACAACTGTGAGTGCTTCAAGCGCCAGATGGCGCGCTTCATTGAATTCGGTGAAGATAAGGCGATTATGGTCAACAACGCAGATTGGCTGTTGGACCTCAATTATCTCGAGCTTCTGCGTGAGGTGGGTGCGTGCTTCTCCGTCAATACCATGCTGCGTGCGGAATGCTACAAGCAGCGTATGGAGAAGGGACTTTCGTTCTTGGAATTCAATTATATGATCATGCAGTCCTACGACTTCTACCATCTGTTCCAGCATTACGGATGCAATATGCAGTTCGGCGGCGACGATCAGTGGTCCAATATGCTTGGCGGTACGGAGCTGATCCGTAAAAAGCTGGGTAAGGACGCATACGCGATGACGATCACGCTTCTGCTCAATTCCGAGGGCAAGAAGATGGGCAAGACCGCATCCGGTGCCGTTTGGCTGGATCCCAACAAGACCTCGCCCTTCGAATTCTACCAGTATTGGAGAAACGTCGGGGACGCAGATGTGCTCAAGTGCATCCGTATGCTGACGTTCCTTCCCGTGGAGGAGATCGATAAGATGGATGCGTGGGAGGGCAGCCAGCTCAACGCAGCAAAGGAAATCCTTGCATATGAGCTGACCAAGCTCGTTCACGGTGAAGACGAGGCCAACAAGGCGCAGGCACAGGCGCGCGCGCTGTTTTCCTCTACGGTCGATGCAGACTCTGCTCCGACGGTAGAGCTGCAGGCATCTGATTTTGCGGACGGAAGCGCCGATATTCTGGCACTTTTGGTCGCAGCGGAGCTGTGCACCTCCCGCTCTGAGGCAAGACGTGCCGTGGAGCAGGGCGGCGTTACCGTTGACGGTGAAAAGGTCACGGATTTCAAGATGACCTTCGATGTTGCGGCTCTTTCCGAGGGCAAGCTGATCAAGCGCGGCAAAAAGAACTTCAAGAGAGTCATCATCAAATGATGTGAAACGATACACATATAAAACAATGGGCTGTCCGGTCGAAATAGATCCGGACAGCCTTTTGTTTAACGATACACGTTTAACGTTACACAAAGTACAGCGAAAATATGAAACGTTACACTTTTCCGTGCGTGTGAGAATATAAAAATAGGGCTGCTGCAAGCTTTCAACTTGCGGCAGCAAGAGGTCACAAAGTGATCCGAATTTCTCGATTTTCATGCGAAAATCGCATGAAAATGCCCCTCATCACTGAGGGGCAAGGGAAACTTCCAAGGAGGTGTTGCAAGAGCTTGCAACACCTCGGTTGGCTGTTTCATGTTGCTTTTTGGGGGCAGATACCTTCGCGCGGAAGATATTTACCATTTTGCAAGTCCGGCCAGAATTTCTGCTACGTCGTCGGAGGTGACCGGACGGGGATTCGTCGCGGTACAGGCGTCCTTCAATGCGGCGTCGATCATAGCGGACCTTGCAGCCTCATACGCCTCCTTGGATACACCGGCATCGGCAAGCGTGACGGGTGTTTCCGTCATCTTCAGCAGATAGAAGAGGTGTCGGATCAGCGCAAGCACGAGCGCGTTTGTATCGTCACCGGACAGGCCGATGCGGCGCGCAATGTGCGCAATGCGCAGGGATGCCGCTGTTTCTTCCTTTGCACCGAAGTTGGCACTCAGATTGGCGTTAAAGCGGACGACGTGCGGCAGTAGCATTGCATTGGCTCTGCCGTGCGGGATATGGAACCGTGCACCAAGCTGGTGCGCGATGCCGTGATTGATGCCGAGGGATACGGCGTTGAATGCCATACCGGCAAGGCACGATGCGGTGTGCATCTTCTCGCGTGCGACAAGATCGGCACCGTCTGCATAGGCGCGGGGCAGATACGCAAATGCGAGCTCCAGCGCCTTTTCCGCGAGTGCATCGGAGTAATCGTTTGCACCGACGGAAATATACGCCTCCAGCGCGTGCGTGATGACGTCAAAGCCGGTATCGGCAGTGATGCGCGGCGGCGCGGAAACGACCAATGCGGGATCCATGATCGCGTAGTCGGGCAGAAGCTCCTCGTCAACGAGAGGATACTTAACGCCCTTTTCACGGTCGGTAATCACGGCGAAGCTCGTGACCTCGGATCCGGTTCCGCTCGTGGTCGGGATGGCGATCAGGCTGATGCCGTCCTTGGCACCGGAGCGCTTTGCCATCAGGATCGTTGCCTTGGCTGCGTCGATGGACGATCCGCCGCCGAGTGCGACGACGAGATCTGCGTTTGCTTCAAGCAGAAAGCGCAGACCGCTTGCGACGAGCTCGATGGGAGGATCCGACTTGATTTCGTCGAAAACACGGACGTTCGCACAGCCGGAAAGCTTTTCTGCTACGCGGGCTGCGACGCCGGATTTGACCATGAAGGTATCCGTAAAGATCACGGCGTTTCTGCCGTGGAAGCTTTCGAGGATATCCATGGCACCCTCACCGGAGCATACCTTGGTTTTTACGTAAAATGTCTGCATGGGACAGAAGACGGTGGGCGTACGGGGGTATCCCGTACGGATCACCGTTTACCTCCTTCTGGGATGCGGGACGGGATTCTGGGGGGTTACAGAATGTTGTCCCAAAGTCTCTTGTCGGGGTTGGGAATGACGGCACTGTCGAGCATCATACCGTCCTCAGCTGCGACCTGCTCCGCACGCTCAATGGCAGCGGATACAGCCGCAACGTCACCGGTGAGCAGCAGGTAGGACTTACCGCCCATGCCGCGTGCAAGACGAAGCTCGATCAGATTGACAAGGGACGTCTTTGCTGCTGCGTCTGCTGCAACGATCGCCGCGGCGACGTTGAAGGTTTCCATCACGCCGAGCGCCTTGACGTTGTCGATTTCAGAAACACCGTAGATTGCGGGGAAGATCGATTCGTGGGGGTTGCCGAGAACAAACGCGCCGACAACCTTCTGCGCATAAACCTTCTTTGCTGCATCAACGGATGCCTTGACCGCACTCAGCTCGCCGGAAATCAGGATGATGTATTTACACGGACACACGGGCTGACACTCCAGAACCTCGACCTCTGCGGTTTTGATCATCAGATCAGCCGCGCTGATACCGGTCGAAATATTCTGACATTCAACCATTCCGATTGCTTTACTCATTTGCTTGTTTCCTTTACTGTTACTCATGGAATGAAACGCGCATGGCGTTTATGCGCGGATGACAACATACTTGTCGGTGACCTCTGCAACCGTACCGGAGATCGATGCGTGGACGGGCATGGAGAGCTTACCCTCCGCTGCCGTACCGACAACGTCTCCTGCGTGAACCGCATCACCGACACGGACAGCAGCAGCGGCAGGAACACCGATGCACTGGCCGAGCATGATCTTGACAGAGGATACTTTTACGGTATCCTTTGCAATCGGTGCGGGCTTGTCGTAGGAAGAGAGGCCCAGACGTGCGGTCAGACGGTCAACGGGGACCATTCTGCCGGAGCGAGCCGGCTCAACCGGATCCGTTTTCACGTTCGGATCGGGCTTGACACCCTGTGCACGCAGACCGTTCTTGTATTCACCGATCAGCGTTCTGGGAGAGAGTCCCTGTCCGCAGGCGTACATTTCGCACAGACCGCACTGAGAGCAGTACATCGTGCCGAGGAACGGTGCAACGTTTGCAGTTGCTCCGGTGCAGGCGCCGCGCATGAATGCGTGGGGCTCGATCGGATGACCGAGCAGGTTTCTGGAGCACAGATCGGTACACATCCGACACTGGCAGCAGGCTGCCATCGCACGCTTCATGTCGATCTTGATGGAAGAGGACTTCTTCTGAATGACGTAGTGACTCTCGGGCAGCACGATGATTGCATTGGAGGTCTTTGTGACCACGTCGGATTCGGATACGATACGACCGGTCATCGGACCGCCGCCGACCAGCTTATAGTCGGATACGGTTGCGCCGCCTGCAAGAGCAATGAGCTCTTGGTAGGTGCAGCCGATGGGGGCCAGAAGCGTCACGGGATTGGCAACGGCACCGGTGATGGTGACGTACTTTTCGGTGACAGGAGCAGATTCGTGCAGAGCGCGATAGATGTTGTATACGGTTTCTACGTTGAAGACCGTGACGCCAACCGTAATCGGCAGTGCGCCGGGCTTTACAACGCGGCCCGTTGTTTCGTAAATGGTAACGACCTCGTCACCCGCCGGATAGACCTCGGGGAGAAGTCCGATTCTGGCCTTGGGATAGCTTGGGAGCACAGCCTTGACTGCGTCGACGGCTTCCTTGTAGTGCGGCTTGACGGCAATGATGATACTGTCCGCCTCGACGCAATCTGCAATGACCGTCAGCGTAGCGAGGATCTCGTTTGCATACTTTGCCAGAACCTGTCTGTGCAGCTTGAGCAGGGGCTCACACTCTGCACAGTTGAGAATGATGGTGTCCGCTGCGGCGTTGAGCTTTGCATAGGAGGGAAATCCCGCACCGCCTGCGCCTGCGACACCGGCATTCTGCATCAGGACAGATAATTCTTGTAGCTTCATGTTTTCTTATTTCTCCAAACCGGTGCCATCGTCAATGATACCGACGACTGCGGCATCGCACGGTGCATCCTCACGGTCACAAGCAAGCCTTGCGGCACTTCCGCGGGCGACCATAACGATGTCACCGATGCCGGCGCCGATGGAATCGACGGCAACGAATTTATCGCTTGCAATCTCGGATGACATGGATTTCAGCGGTTCAATGACCAGAAATTTGGATCCGATCAGCTTTTCGTTCTTGCGTGTAGCGACGACACTGCCGGTAACTTTTCCGATAATCATAGGAGCAGATTACTTGAGAATGGGGAGAATCTTTTCCACGTCGTCGTGGGGTCTGGGGATGACGTGCGTTGCGATGACCTCGCCAAGACGTTCAGCGGAAGCAGCGCCTGCTTCAACTGCAGACTTGACTGCACCGACGTCACCGCGGACCATGACGGATACGAGGCCGGAACCGATCTTTTCGGTGCCGACGAGTTCTACGTTTGCTGCCTTGAGCATTGCGTCTGCCGCCTCAATTGCTGCGACAAGACCTCTGGTTTCGATCATACCAAGTGCCTGGTTAGTCATTTTCTTTACCTCCGGTTGGGCGGGCGCATGGATGGGCTCCGCCTTGATTTCGTTTGCCGCGGGTGCCGCTTTTGCGGGTGCATCTGCGGGTTTTGCGGCTGTAGTTGTTCGTTTGCGGGCTGCCGGCTTTCTTGCCGGTGCCTTTTCATTCGTTTCGGACATATTCATTCCTTACAACACAATGTTGTGGTTGTTTGCACTGAGTGTGAGGATCCGTTTGGTTTCCTCGTGGGGATTCGGAATCACAGCGGATGCGCAGGGCTTTACAATGCAGGATGCGTTTGCCGCGGCAACTGCCGCAGAAACGTCCGAAACATCGCCTGTGACGACGACCGTGACCAGCCGTCCGCCGAGCTTCTTTTCCCAGGTGACCAGCGTGACGGATGCCGCCTTGCACATGACGTCCAATGCGTCAATGGCGGCGACCGAGCCGGATACCTCGATCAGGCCGATGGCTTTGATATTCATGGGACTTGCGTCCTTTCCGATATGTTATCTGTTTTGGGATGGGGTACCACCCGCCCTGCGCTGTTCTGCGCAGGACGCTGTGGAACGCTTCATTTGGCTATCAGATCTTGGGAAGGATCTTCTCAACGTCGTTGTGAGGACGGGGAATGACGTGCGTTGCGATGACCTCGCCCAGGCGCTCTGCTGCTGCAGTGCCTGCCTCGACAGCAGCCTTAACTGCGCCGACGTCACCGCGGACCATGACGGATACAAGACCGGAACCGATCTTTTCGGTGCCGACGAGAACGACCTCTGCTGCCTTAACCATTGCGTCTGCTGCTTCGATTGCTGCGGTGAGACCTCTGGTTTCGATCATGCCTAATGCTTCCTGTGCCATAATAAATAATCCTCCGTAATTAAAATAATTGTGTTTATTTTTGTTTTGATTTTACTTTTTCTGGGGCTTATCAAAGCCTGTGATTGTGAGCATCTTCTGCGTATCCTCTTCGGGACGCGAGATAATATGCCGTGCAACGACACCGGATACGGTGTTGGCTGCCGCCTCTGCTGCATCCATTGCTGCCTCGACCGCCGAAACACTGCCGCGGAATTTCACGACGACGATAAGCGGGACGCTCAGCGACTCCGGATGGGAGGGCTTGTTTTTGTCAAAGTTCTCGACGGTGACGTCCGCCGCTTTGCAGCCTGCATCACAGGCGACAAATGCTGCGACCAGGCCGTATACTTCAAGAATGCCGACTGCCTGTGCCATGGTGGATGTCTCCTTCTACGTTAATTGATGATTGCGATCTTGAGGCCTTCCTGCTTGAGGTTGACTTCCAGTGCGCGATTGATTTGATCCAGGGGGAACTTGTGGGTGATCAGCTTCTTCATCGGAATACCGATTGCCTGGGCACGCTTGAGGAAATCGAAGGTGGTCGCATAGTCACGCAGCGTGTATACCCAGGAGCCGACCGTTGTGATCTCCTTTGCGCAGATATCAAAGTGGGGGTTGATGGTTGCATCACCGCCGTTGATAAAGAAGCCAAGCTCGCACAGACCGCCGCCGTTGCGGATGAACTTATAGATGTTGGAATGTGCGACGGGAGAGCCGGTGCACTGGAATGCAAAATCAGCGTAATAGCCGCCGAACGCATCCTTGACCTTGTTTGCAAGATCCTCGACACCGTTTGTGTTCTTGAAGTTGACGGAGTGATCGGCACCCATTTCCTTTGCGAAGGCAAGGCGCTGTGCGTTGCCGTCAACTGCAACGATATTTTCAATACCCATCGTGCGGAGTACCGCGATACAGATCAGACCGATCGGACCGCAGCCCTGAACGACTACGCGGGAGTTGAAGCGAAGAATGCCCGTCGTCTTTGCACGCTCAACTGCGTGAATAAGTACGGCACACGGCTCGATGAGAATACGGGATTCCAGATCCAGGTCGGATACGTTGAAAATGGTAGATCCGCCGCGAACGAGCAGATAATCTGCAAACCAGCCGTTGAGATGGATATCGTCATCGGGGAGCAGGCCGTAAACGTCAGCACCGCCGACGTTCTGTTTGTTCAAATCGAACATGGTGATGTCGGGATTGTCCTTGAAGATCATACAGGTAACGACCTTGTCGCCGATGCAAAGCGGCTTTCCGGCGGAGTCGCACTTGACGTTCTTACCAACCTTCACGACCTCACCCGTGCCTTCGTGACCGAGAGCGACGGGGATCAGGCCAAAGGGATCGCGCTTGAATTCGTGTGCGTCGGTACCGCAGACACCGCATCCCTCGACGCGAACGAGGATGTCGTCATCCCCGACCTCGGGCATGGGATATTCCTTGATAACGAACTTTTCGGGCTCAACGAGCATGGCAACGTGAGCCTTTGCCGGGATTGCGCCGCCGCGGGCAGTGCCGCGGGAGATCTTTGCTGCGGGAACATCCTTGGCTTGCGCTGCAGACGTTTCCCCGATCATGTCAGCGAGCACCCGCTTGACAATTTCTTCGATGTTCTGAGATTTGTAGTCCATGAATGCTTTTCCTTTCTGTGAGGAAACCTGTTATGTGAGCCCTGCAAGGGAGGCAAAGCAGGCGGCTCCGTATGCTGCAAGTGCGGTATCCTGTTCCTCCGTACCGCCCGAAACACCGAGACCTCCGATCACACGATCCCCGATCCGCAGCGGCTCACCGCCGCCGAAGATGACGATCTGACCTTGGTTTGTGAACTGGATGCCGTAAAGCGATCCGCCGGGTTGAGCGAGAGGCTTGAGATCTGCCGTTGACATTTTTAATGCAACGACGGTATACGCCTTTTGCAGTGCTACGTCGTAGCTTGCAATGTATGCATCCTCCATCACGTGAACGAGCACCGGGCGTGCCGCGCGATCGGAAATCGCCACGACAGCCTTGACTCCCATTTCTGCAGCCCGCGCTTCCACGGCCTCGGAAAGCCGCTTTGCCGCAGAGAGCACCACGTTGTCTGTGGGCTCGGGGGTGCGGCCTGCGCGTGCAAGCTCTTCACGAATGAGGGCTTCGAGTGTTTTTGTGTCCATCATGCTTCCTTATCTGGTAAGGAACGGGACGTCTTATCTGCCCATCTGTGCGAGAACGCGCTTTGCGATCTCTGCAACGAGGTCATTGTCAGCGGCTGCTGCGTTTGCTGCCTTGGAGGTTGCGCAATCGGAGCCGGAGAAATCACAGCTGGGGCGGGGAGTCTTGCCCTGTGCGAGAACGGGGCAGAGGTCAGCGGGGTGCTTGCCCTTCATGCCGAACTGACGGCGGAGCTCATACAGGCGCTTGACCTGTGCCTCAGAGAGGGCCTTGGGGCCGCCCAGCATCTTTGCGATGAACATCAGCTGTGCATAGAATTCGACGGATTCCATCTTGTGGTATGCGTTGAGCAGGGAGTCAGCAAAGGTAAGTGCGCCGTGGTTCTCCAGAAGAACTGCATCGTAGTGCTGCAGATACTTGGAAACTGCATCCGGAATTTCCTCGGTGGAGGGCATACCGTATTCAGCGATCGGCACGCAGCCAAGCTGGATGATTGCTTCGGGCATAACCGGCTCAGTCAGCGGAATGCCGGCGATTGCAAAGCCGGTTGCGTACATGGGGTGTGCGTGAACGACGGAGTTGACGTCCGGTCTTTCCTTGTAGACGCGGAGGTGCATCTTGATTTCGGAGGAGGGCTTGAAGCCTTCATACGCGTGCAGGATGTTGCCCTTAGAGTCGATCTTGCAGATGTACTCGGGAGTCATGAAGCCCTTGGAAACACCGGTGGGGGTGCAGAGGAACTCATCGGGACCGATCTTGACGGAGATGTTGCCGTCGTTGTTTGCGACCATGCCTCTGTCATAGATTCGCTTACCGATTTCACAGATCTGTTGTTTGATAGCGTATTCGGATGCCATTGTTGTGTTCTCCTTTTTATAAAGATTTGGTTTTACTGTGGTTATATAAGAACGCAATGCGTGCCGTGGCACGGCTGCGAGCTTAACTGTTCAGATAATCGAGGATTTTCTTGATGCCTCGACGGGTCAGGGAATCCACGCAGAAGATCGGATCACAGCCGGCCTCGTGCAGCCAGCCGTATGCCATTTCTACGCGCGCTCCGGGCTCGTCGCATTTGGTGACGATGCCGATCACGGGCCGGGTTGCGGTTGCGGCGATGCACGGACCGAACAGGGAAAACGGCTCGGTGGCAGATGCCAGCAGACCGACAACGTCGGATTCGTAGGAGTAAACGGCGAGTGCGCCGCCGAGATGACGGGTCTGGATGTATTCGCCGGGGGTGTCAACCACCACGTCGTAGTAGTTGATCGACTGCGTCTTCGCATATTCGACCGCCTCACCGCGAAGCACCTGCTTCAGCGTTGTTTTTCCGGCTTCGGAGCGGCCGATGAGGATGATCTTTTTCATTACGTCTTCGTCAGCGGACAAACGGAGTAGCCGAGTATCTCCTCACAGTAGCGCAGCGTCTCACGGAGTGCTGCCTCCACATCGGAAATGGAGCCGGTGATGATCAGCGTGCCGGAAAAGCGATCGACGAAGCCGATATCGGCGCCGGATGCCTTGGTGGCGATGTCAGCCGCGATAATTGCGGTCTCTGCCGGAGAAAGGGTAATCATACCGATGGCGGCATGGGACCAATCCACCGTGGGATCAAGTCCAAGCTTCTGGTAGAGGACCTTGTCCGGTGCGACAATGATGTGCGCAAGCGTGATCTGCTTGCCGGGGACAAGCTCCTGTATAATGCGGACCTTACCCGCAGCCGTTTGCTCGGCGAGGTCGGACGTTGTGGAAAAAGCGGATTGTTTCATGGTGTTCTCCTTTGCGGGAATCCGTGAATGAGTGAGAGGCGGGAGGCGTTCCTGCTGTTTTCATTTAAGAGAATACAGGAGTGTCAGCCGCCGATGTGGCAGGTGATGCCCGTGGATGCACAGACGTTGCGCAGAAGCTCCATGCGCGCCTTATCGGGGGAGGGAAGATCTCCCATCGGATATTCGCGTCCGAGTCCTACGTATTTGTCATAGCCGAGCTTGTGATAGGGGAGAATGTGCATCTCCTCAAGTCCGAGCTCCTCGTATGCAAAGGACGCGATGGCGTGCAGCTCTGCCGGGGTGTCGTTGAACGTGGGAATGACCGGTACCCGGACGATCATGTGAGCACCGCGTGCGGCAAGCGCGCGGGCGTTGGCAAGGATGGTTTCGTTTGGCTGCGTCGTAAACGTACGGTGCTTTTCGGAATCCATGTGCTTGATGTCGACGAGGAAGGTGTCAACGAGCGACAAAAGGGACTCGACCGTTTCCCATTCGGCGCACAGCGTCGTTTCCATTGCGGTGTTGACGCCGTTTTCCCGGCAGGCGGTAAGCAGTGCGCGCGCAAATGCGGGCTGGCACAGCGACTCTCCTCCGGACAAGGTGACGCCGCCGCCGGAGCGTCGGTAATAGGGCTTGTCCTGTAAAACCGTTTGCAGAATCTCACCCACCGTCGTGTCGCAGCCGATCGTTTTCCGAATCTTCCTGTCAGGGGAGGAAGGATCCGGCTGCAGCATGGATTCAATGTCCCATGCCTGCGATTCCGGGTTGCAGCACCACCGGCAGCGGAGCACGCATCCCTTCAAAAAAACGATGGTGCGGATGCCGGGACCGTCATGGACGGAGAACTTCTGAATGTCGAAGATGCGTCCGCGGACGCTGTACGTTTCGTTTCCCATCAGAATTTTGCCTGCTCGGTACGGTTGATGATGTCATCCTGCAGGGACTTGGACAGCGTTGTGAACAGTGCGGAGTAGCCTGCAACGCGGACGACGAGGGATTTGTATTTTTCCGGATGCTTCTGTGCGTCCAGAAGTGTATCGCGGCTGACGACGTTGAACTGCACGTGGCTGCCCTTCTGATCGAAATATCCGCGAATGAGTGCGACGAAGCTTTCGAGTCCCGCGGTTCCTTCCAGTGCGGAGGGATGGAACTTCATGTTAAACAGCGTGCCGTTGGAGGCAATGCTGTGGTCAAGGCGTGAAACGGAGTTACAGGATGCGGTCGGACCGTTCGTGTCCTTGCCTGCGGAGGGAGAAACGCCGTCCGCGATCGGGGTGAATGCCAGACGACCGTCT
The DNA here is from genome assembly GCA_017628075.1 of Clostridia bacterium. GTDB lineage: Bacteria > Bacillota > Clostridia > Oscillospirales > CAG-272 > RGIG3925. The sequence continues at coordinate 5,816 of JAGBZV010000031.1, read as the reverse complement.
GCCGTTGCACCGGTCTGTGCACCCAGCGGAACGTTTGCGGAAACCGGATACAGACCGGCCTGATACTGTCCGCCGCGCGGGTTACGGAAGGACTCAAGCGGTCTTGAGTACGTATAGGCGACCTCGCGTGCAAAGCAGTCGACCTCGTCGATGTCGTTGCCGTATTTGGGCAGTGCGTCGATCATTGCGCGGATCCGTCTGTAGCGTGCACGCTGGAATTCGGAGGTGTTGCCCTGCGATTTGTGTCTGCGCCACGTTTCGCGGATGACGGAATCGGAAATGGATTTTTGGGATTCTGCCATGCGGCGGATCTCAGCGGTCGTCAGCACCTCTGCCATGGCATCGGAAGCATCCTCACCGAAGTTGTGGTCCACAGCCTCCTTCAGCTCGGCCATCGTGATGGCCTTCTGCTCAAATACGAGCGTTTTGATCGCCCACAGTGCATCGGTCATATTTGCAATGCCGAAGCCCTGCGGTCCTGTGAAGTTGTAGATCGCACCGCCGTTTTGCAGGGACTTTCCTCTGCCGATGCAATCCTCAACCATGCAGGATTGGAAGGGCAGAGGACAGCGCTCGGCGTGTGCCATGTCAATGGCGTTGTCGGCGTTGACGAGAAGCTTCAGCATATAGCTTGTCTGCGTACGGTACGCATCGAAGAATTCGTCAAAGGTTTTCATGCGAGTGACGTCGGGGGTGCGCGGTCCGATTTGCGCTCCGTCTGCTTCGGTTCCCGACTTATCGGCACCGCTGTTCATAACGAGCTCCAGCGGACGGCACATATTGAAGAATGCGGCGTCATGCCATCCGTCGGTTTTACCGGGAGCCTGCGGCTCAACACAGCCGATGATGTTATAATTGCGCGCATCCTCCATGGTCAGGCCGCGGTTGAGCAGGGCCGGGATGATGACCTCATCGTTGTAATACGCCGGAAGTCCTACCCCCGTGCGTGTCAGCTCTGCCGCCTTGATGAGGAATTCGTGCGGCGAGCCGTTCCAGACGCGGACGGAGAAGGAGGGCATCGGCAGAAGCACGTGCTTCGTTGCCTGAATACACATAAAGGAAAGATCGTTGGTCGCATCGCGTCCGTCCGGCGTCTGACCGCCCGCGATGAGATTCTGGAACAGGGAGTATCCTGCGAATCCTTCCGCGGAGGCAGCGTCGCGGACCTTGTTGAAGTCGTTGAGCTTGACCCAGATGCAGTCCATCAGCTCCTGTGCCGCGGCGGGGGATATCCTGCCGCCCTCAAGGTCAGCCTTATAGTACGGATACATATATTGGTCAAAGCGGCCGGGGGAGATGGAATGTCCGGAGGACTCCACCTGCAAAAGCATCTGAATGAACCAGAAGGACTGGCACGCCTCCCAGAAGGTACGCGCGCCGTATTCCGGAACGCGGGTACAGTTGGATGCAATCTGCAGAAGCTCGCGTTTGCGGTCTGCATCGGTGGTTTTTCCGGAAAGCTCCATCGCAAGGGCTGCATAGCGCTTTGCGTAGGTGATGGCTGCCTCACAGCTGAGGATCACCGCATCAAGAAAATGCGTGCGCCAGCCGTATTCGGGATGCTCAAAGGAATACTTGGCGCGCTCGGCGAGTGCCTCCTCGATGATGCCGCGGTATCCGATGGCAAGAACCTTACCGTAGTCCACGGTAACGTGTCCGATGCCGTTGTAGAAGTAGTTGCCGGGGGTAAAGATATTGTGCTTCATCGCCTGGAGCGTTTCCTCTGCCATATAAGAGGTTGCAAGCTCGGACGTGGTTTTGCCGTGCCAATACTTGTATGTCTGGCGCAGCTTTTCCTTCGTTTCCTCGGAGATATGGAACGGATCGGCAGAGCGCGTTTCCACGGTGTCAAATTCCGCCTCCAGCCAATCGAAGGAATATTCGGGGAATACCTGACAGCCGCGTGCAGTCCGAGTTGCGGAGCCGACGATCAGCTCCTCGTCGCGGATGGTGATGGGGATGTTTTTGCAAATATGGGCAAATGCCTTGGCGCGGCGGGTGATGATCGGCTCGCCCTCGGTCTGTTGATAGGATTCGGTCAGAAGCACGGCGCGGTCTGCCTCAATTTCAGGCATATGATCGAACAGTGCGTCGATCAGACGGCCGATACGGTCGGTGCGTTCCATGTCGATAACGTTGTATTTTGGCATATCGCTCAACCATCCTTTCCGGTAGTGTCGGTATTGAGAAATCGCAGGATCGCCCGGGCGGCGTTCTGCGTATGATGCTTTGTCAGAGAAAAAACGTGATGCGGTGCGCCGTATATCGTTACGGCGGTGCCGGCGTATGTAAGGAGCTCCCGGTCGTTTTCACCGTCGCCCAGCGCGAGGATCTCATCAGCAGAAATGTGTAACGATTCACACATGATCTCCGCGGCGCGCCGCTTGCTGACGTCGGTGCGGACGAGCTCGGTTACGTAGGCGCTTTGATAGACTGCGCGGGTGTCGTGGGGCAGGGGGATGGCGCTGCTCGTGGGGCGTGTAAATACGATAATCTTGTAAATGGGCTCTGCGGGCAGGGCGTCAATGCCATCTGCGTGCGCTGTGCGGAGCGGAATGCACTCCTCTCCAAGCCGTGCAAGCTCGGAGTGAATCAGCGCAGAGTCGTTGACTGCGGGATAAGAATGATGCAGCGTACAAAATTCCACGCCGCGTACGTATGGGAGCGAAAGGAGCTTCAGTCCGTCAGAAACGGCGCGGTTGGAAAGCGGAAAGCTGCACAGTATTTCGCTGCCGCCGACAGCGACGGCACCATCCAGCGGAAAATAAAGCAATCCGTTCGCATACGGGGCAAACAGCCGCCGGAGTGCGGGATACGTCCTTCCGCTTGCAATACAGAGCGGAATTCCGCGGGCGCCGAGTGTGTGGAACGTATGGGCGAATGCGCGGGCATCGATTAACTTTTCTTTGCAAACTAATGTTCCGTCTGCATCGCTTATCACAAATCGGATCACGCTGCGCCCTCCTCCCGGGTTTCTGCAGTACTTGCTTATATATATGATACAACAAAATCACGAAAAAGTCAAGAATGCAGAGGCAATTTTCTATATTTTTCAGCATAGAAAATTGCTTTGCTTTGGATTGTGCTTTTGTAATCTGTGACAAAATGATAGAATTTAACATAATAAGTAACATTTGTTTGCACATAAATGTAAACCGATACACATGGATGGGGTGTGAAATTGCCCTCATACTTGTCCGGAATCGGGGGGCAGGTTTCTTTTGGTGCGCGGATACAGTGCCGCTGTTTGGGCAGAAGTTGTGTGAATAAAATGTAAAACTTTTTTATTACACGGAAAAAACTTAAAAAAGTGAAAGGGGCGTCTTGCAAGATGACAGGGAATGTGATATACTTTTATAGCGGCGGAGGCACAGGACACCCGGTTGTCACGTCCGCTGATTGTTATTGATTACGGAAAGGGCTCCTCCGATTCGGAGGAGAGTATAGGATAGACTATTATGCAGACGATCATAGGAAATGCGATGATCGGACAGTCCGGAGGACCGACTGCCGCGATCAACGCTACGCTTGCCGGTGTGATTCGCGGTGCGGCTGCTCAGACGTCGATCGGTCGGATCTTCGGTGCTGTCAACGGCATTGAGGGCCTTCTTGAGGAGCGGATCGTGGATCTCGGTGCGCAGTTTGATAGTGAGGAAAAGCTGGAGGCGCTGGCACATACGCCTGCCGCCGCACTTGGCTCGTGCAGAAAAAAGCTGCCTGCGTACGATTCCGGAGATCCGATCTATCAGAAGCTGTTTTCCGTCTTCCGCAAATACGGAATCCGGTACTTCTTCTACATTGGTGGAAACGACTCCATGGACACGGTTGCAAAGCTGTCCAAATATGCCGCAGAGCACGATTCCGGCATATCCGTCATCGGTGTGCCCAAAACCATTGACAACGATCTGTGCGGCACCGATCATACTCCCGGATACGGCTCTGCCGCAAAGTATATTGCCGCAACGATGCAGGAGATCCTCCGCGACTGCGCGGTTTATACCGTAGACGCGGTCACGGTCGTTGAAATTATGGGACGCGATGCAGGCTGGCTGACTGCCGCTGCTGCTGTTCCGAAGAAATATTGCGGCACGGCGCCGGACTACGTATATCTTCCGGAGCGCCCCTTTGCATACGAACAGCTCTTTGCGGACATTGAAGCTGCACTCAAGCGCCATCCCAACGTGGTGATCGCGGTGTCCGAGGGACTTCGCCATGCGGACGGAAGCTACGTCGGTGCCAAAAGTCAATCCGGAACGGTCGATATTTTCGGTCACGCATATCTGTCTGGCACGGGCAGATCGCTGGAGGCTGCGATCAAGCAGCACTTTGGCTGTAAGGTGCGTTCCGTTGAGCTGAATATCATGCAGAGATGTGCCGCACACGTGGCATCTGCAACGGACATTGAGGAGTCCGTACGTATCGGTATGGCGGCCGTTCAGTGTGCCGCTGCGGGTAAAACCGCAAGGATGATGGCATTTTCCCGCAGGCCCGGTGCGGAATATGCGGTGGATATTACGGAGATTGACGTCACGACGGCGGCAAACAGCGTTCGCTGCGTTCCGGATGCGTTTATCAATGAAGCGGGCAACGGCGTAACGGATGCTTGCATCGACTATATTTTGCCGCTCTGCGAGGGTGAGCTTTCTCTGCGCTGGGAGCACGGTCTGCCCGTGCACGCTGTCATAGATAAGACGCCCGTTGGTGCGCCTGATCCCGATTTGGATTGAGAAAGGCAGGATGACCTTGATCTCTTTTGTCAAATCACACAGGTTGCTGACCGCGGCAGTGCTTCTTCTGGTTGCCGTGCTGGCAATTCTGACCGTATGTATCGTCCGCGAGATGCGGCTGCTTGGAATCATACCGGGCGGCATCGGTGACGTGCTTGGCTCGGATACGTCCGATGGTGTGAGTACACCTCCTGCCGTTTCCGATACGGAGCAGACGGAGCCCGATTCCGACGACACGGAATCGGATACAGATGAAGATCCTATCCCTCCCCCCTTTGTGTCGGTCGGACAGGATGCGGCATACTATCCGTCCACGCACGAGTCGGAGGTCTTTTCTGCACAGACGGTATTCGATGAGGAGTACCGCATCTATGCTGCCTATCCGAATACCCCCTCGGAATCCTTCAACGATTATTGCATCCGCACGGTCAACTCTTTGCTTACCTCGGCAAAGTCCCCGCAGACAAAGCGCGAGGGTGGAGGGACTGCAGTCACGGTCGACTACGATCTGTATTTGACGGATCGTATTTATTCAGCGGTGTTTACCTGTAAGACCAACGATACCGAAACGCACCGCTCCGCACTTTCCGTTGTCGTTCTTATTTTTGATACCAAGAGCAACACCGTATATGCGCCGCTTGATCTCTACGATATGACAAAAGCCTCCGAGCCGCTTGCAAAAAAGATCCGCGCGGGATATGAGGCTGCATTTGAGCGCTGTGGGCTTGCGCCTGATACGCGCTTCCTTGACGAGGTATGCACCCCTGATCCCTCAAGCTTCGTCAATATTGCCATCGATGCACGGAATCTGTATTTCTTTGCTGTGTACGAGGATATGTCACAGCAGCAGCTTCTTTGTGCGTCTGTGTCGCTTGATGAAATGCGGCAGTATACGTGGGAGTCCTATCTGCCGCCGCCAGAGGACGATATCATCGACGTTGAGATCCCCTCCTACGACGTATCCGATGCGGTCGGGGAGAGTGAAATGGTCGGTGACGACTATTTTGATGACGCTCTGTTTATCGGCAACTCGCTCATCGTCGGTTTGCAGAGAACGGTGCCTCTGCGGGCGCGCTTTTTGGCAACTGT
>JAGBZV010000030.1 GCA_017628075.1 Clostridia bacterium | reverse complement strand
TTCCGGTTTCCAATCCGAATTGCTGTGCGATACGAGGCACTTCGTTTGCCGCCAGCATAACGCCGAGGCCGAGCAGTGCTTCCGTTTCCATCGTTAGCAGACCCATGAGCAGTAGCGTCGTTTGCATAAAGGTCGTGAAGCAAAGCGCAATGATCTGCTTACACCAGACCGTAAAGCCGTCTGTCATACCTCTCGGAAGTCCGAACATATGAAAACTGCCTACGGCAATCTGCGTGAGAAGAATACCGCCCCTCTCGATATTCGAGAAGAAGCATTTGACCACGCAGTAACCGAGGCAGATCAGAATGAGCAGATTGAGAAGAAGATTGTGATTGTCTCCGTAAATCGGATACCTGAATCGGGATAACACGTTCAGCGACATACCCTGAAGGTCAAGGTGCATTCCGATTGCTTCGTTTGCCAGATCCTTTGCGAAGGTATTTTGGAGGCTGACCGAAAATCGGAACAGTTCAACGGGGAGCGTGGTGAACAGATTGACCGCCAAAAGTCCGTACAGAAACGGCAAGATCTGTTTTTTGATATTGAGGCGTCCCATCGACTGGTATTCAATCGCCGTATCAAATACGGCAACGACGAGTCCGGCGATGAACAGCCCCCATCCGAACAGATTGAAAAAGTGTAAGGCAGCCTTTACCCAATCGAGATCGAAGAGGTTTGCACCGATTTCTGCCATCGATGCAAAAAAGTCCGAAAGCGATTGATATACCATGGAGTAAAGGAAGCCCATATATTTGTCCCAAATGCTGTCGGATATGCTCATCCACGTGGAAGACAGCGCTTTATTGATGGCTTCGGCATAGCCATTGATTAATTCTCGAATCCATTCCAATCCGGTTCACCTCCACTGCATGGTTACATGCCGAGGATCGTCCAGATATAGAACGGACAGGTCAAGGAGAATACCAGCGTGCCGAGGAGGATTGCAGGACCGGTCCATTCAAACTGACCGTGTTTTCTGTAATCGAGATATGCCGTTGCGATCTTAACGAAGAACAAAACGGCGAGGATCAGGTCGATAACGGGAAACACCACGTTATTGACCACGTCCTTGATCTGCGTTCTCGCCGCCAACCAAGTATCCTCGACCGCACCTGCAACGTTGCCTGTTACCTCATCCGCAAAGACGGACATACTGAACATACCGACCATAAGCAACGTCAGCATGGCAAGGACCGCGATTTTCTTAAAATTGAATTTCATTGAAGTTCATCCTTTCTGTAGTGTATTTTTCGTAATTTTCTTCGGGAACGTATCTCACGGGAATGCCGTTTTTCATGGCATAGCATATTTCATCGGTCATTCCGCTTGTGATCTGATGTCCGAAATACCACAGCTCGTCGCATTCCGAAAGCAGAAAGAGTCCGGCTTTGAGACCGAACTCTCTGTCTTTTTCGTTTGCATCATCGAGAAACTGTGTCAGATAAATATGAGGGGCGATGGGGAGCAGGTTTTCATGCTCCCGAACCACATATTCGCAATACATTTGCGCTTTGCGGATATTTTCTTGCATATCGCCCCGTAATGCTGAACAAATATAGATTTTTTTCACGTCAGTTACCTACAAAATAATCGTCGTAGATGGAGCCGTCGACAGCAAACGAGTTCGAGGTTCTCGTCGCGGAGATCACGCCTGCAGGTGTCCATACACGGGAAGCCGTGACGGAAACGGTGTAATCGCCGTCAACGAACCATACGGGAATGAAGTGGACACGTTCGTTGTCGGCTGCGGAAGTGTTCTTGACAAACTGCCATTTGCCGTCAACGTATACGAGTGTACGGCAATTGCCATTGCTGTCCGCATAGTTGAATTCGGGAAATTCCGCAATCACGTACTGAACGTCCGTGTAAGCAGAGCTGTCAGGTGCGTTATATCCGCTCGTTGTAATGACTGTCGGCGTATAGCTCAAGGTGAAACCGTAACCGGAGCGGATCGTCCATTTTCCGTTTTCATAAACTGCGGTCTTGCAGTCTGCACCGGGTGTGATAACGGGATCGGCACTCGAAATCTGAACACCGTAGGATTTCAGAACGAACTGATTGTTTTCATATACCCACATCGTCCAAGTTGCTTTTTCCGTTTCTTCCGCAGGTGCGCCATATCCCTTGTACGAACCGGGCTTGGTGTTTTCAAATCTCGTATTGGGTGTCTGCGAATCGGTCAAGGAAGCAATGGTCATAGTGAGCACGGCAGTGTTGTTTTCCATGTCTTCCTCATTTACGGCAGAATCGGCATTGATGGTACATTCGCAATAAACGGTTTTGCCAGTCATACCCGAAGGAACCGTCCACTTGAAGTATACGATATTGGATTTATCGCCGGGAATTACGACGTTGTTCCAAGTTGCCGTTGTGATAACGACTCGGTTGGAGCCGTTGTAGTAATAAGCCGTAAAGATTGCGGTGTTATTTTTGTCGGGTGTGATGTCGTAACGGCTGTCGTTGCTGACCATGAAAGAGGTGATGACAGTTTCGCCTGCGTGATATCGGTCGGATACCGTAACGCTTTCGATGGACATGGCGTAGTCAAGCTCTTTGACATTGATCGTCGTGGAGGAGCTGTTGTTGGACGGATCGGTTTCCGTGCTTCTGTCGGACCAGTTGATTCTTGCTTCAATCGTTCGAACGCCGGGTGTATCACCGACGTAGAGCGTAAAGGTCAGGTTGGCAACACCGTAAGCCGTGAAGTTTACGTTCTGCGTAGACATGAGCTGTCCGTTGTAATAAAGCTGAATCGGGATATTGGAATATGCGTTTACATTATCCCAGTTATCTGCTCTGACCTTCACGGTGATCTCTCCGTAACGGTAAGGAGTCGGATTGGATACGCTTGTGATCGATACGGAAAACTCGTAATTTGCCTTTTCCCATACCGCATACAAGGTGGTGTCCGCATTCATCGGATATACAGCACCTGCCGTATAGGTTGCGCTCGTCGCAGAAGGATTGGTCGACCAACCAAGGAAGTTGTATCTGCTTCTTGTCGGAACGGTCAAAGGCAGGTTCAGATTGACACCGTGTGTTTTTATCAGCGCAGAAGGCGCACCCGTACCTCCGTTAGCGTCAAAGCGAACGGTATACGTGTTTACCTTCCAAACTGCGTAAAGCGTTACTCCGCTGTTTGAGGTGTAGAGACCGCTTGCGGAATAGGTTGCACTTGTTGCGGAAGCAGAAGTCGCCCAACCGAGGAAGCTGTAGCCGTTTCGAGTCGGAATCACAGAAGAAAGCGTGAGGTTGACTCCGTAGGTTTTCGTCTGTGCGGAGGGAGCGCCTGTACCTCCGTTGGCGTTGTAGCTTACGGTATAGGTGTTTGCTTTCCAAACCGCGTACAGAGTTGCTCCGCTGTTTGTCGTGTAATTACCGCCAGCCGTATAGGTTGCACTCGTAGCGGAAGCAGAAGTTGACCAACCGAGGAAGGTATATCCCGTTCTGGTAGGAACTGCCGTGGGCAATGTGAGTGTCACGTCATGGATCTTGGTCTGATCGGAAGGCACGCCATTGCCGCCGTTTGCCACAAAGGTAACGGTATAGGTGTTAGGCTTCCAAACGGCATACAAGGTTACAGCGCTGTTTGCCGTATAAGAGCCGCCTGCCGTATAAGTTGCGCTCGTTGCAGACGAAGAAGTTGACCAACCGAGGAAGCTGTATCCGGCACGGGTGGGTTTCGTCGAAGAAAGCGTG
>JAGBZV010000029.1 GCA_017628075.1 Clostridia bacterium | reverse complement strand
GCCCCTCAGTGAAGGTGCATTTTCATGCGAACATCGCATGAAAACCGGGAAATTCGGGTCACGTCGTGACCCGGGGTTGTCGCAAGCTGAAGGCTTGCAACAACCAAAAAAAAATCCCGCAGAGGCGCGCACGCCCATTCTGCGGGATTTTGTTATTACGGTATATTTTACGCATCCAGCGGCTGTGCATCGTGCTCGGCAGGCGCCTCGCACGCTCTTGGGAGATAGCTTGGCGCGGCCCCGTCCGTGACTGCGGTACGGGTAATGACCACGCCTCCGATCTCATCCTTTTTGGAGGGGATCTCATACATGACACCCTGCAGCAGCTCCTCCATGATCGCACGCAGTCCGCGTGCGCCGGTGCCTCGCTCGATTGCGCGTTCGGCAACGGCCGAAAGCGCCTCATCTTCAAAGGTGATCTCCACATCGTCCAGCGCAAACAGCTTTGTATACTGACGGACGAGCGAATTTTTCGGCTCCTTGACGATGCGTACGAGTGCATCGCGGTCAAGATCGCTGAGCGAAACAATCACAGGCAGACGGCCGACAAGCTCGGGAATCAGACCGTACTTGACGATATCGTGAGCCTCGACGTTCTTGTAAATGCCAGCGCTCTCCTTGTCCGCCTTCTGCTTGATATTTCCCTGGAAGCCGATGGTTTTCCCGCCCTCACGCTGTGCGATGATGTCGGAAAGTCCGTCAAAGGCACCGCCGCAGATGAACAGGATATTTTCGGTATTGATCTGGATAAACTCCTGATTCGGATGCTTTCTTCCGCCCTGCGGAGGCACGTTGGAAACCGTACCCTCAAGGATCTTCAACAGCGCCTGCTGAACACCCTCGCCCGAAACGTCACGCGTAATGGAGCGATTTTCGCTTCTGCGGGAGATCTTGTCGATCTCATCGATATAGATGATACCGCGCTCTGCGCGCTCGACGTCGTAATCTGCTGCCTGAATGAGGCGCAGAAGAATGTTCTCGACATCCTCACCAACGTAGCCCGCCTCCGTCAGCGTCGTAGCATCCGCAATGGCAAAGGGGACCTGCATCGTCTTTGCGAGCGTCTGCGCAAGATACGTCTTACCTACACCGGTCGGGCCGAGCAGAAGGACGTTGCTCTTCTGAATTTCCACACCGTCGTCCTCGACGTCCTTGCGGGTTTTCTGCAATATGCGCTTATAATGGTTATATACGGCGACGGAAAGCGCGATTTTTGCTGCATCCTGGCCAATCACGTACTCGTCAAGCTGCGCCTTGATCTCAGCAGGCTTAGGCAGCGTATTCAGCTCAAGATTCAGATCCGCCGACGTCTCCTCTTCTTCCGGGCCAAAATGCTCGTCTATAATCTGATTGCACGCGGCAATACAGACATCACAAATGCAGACGCCGTTTGGACCGGGAATCAGGAATTCGATCTGCTGCTCCGTACGGCCGCAGAACGAACAGCGGCGCAGTGTACGGCCGCCCTGGTTGCTTTCTGACATAATTCTCTCCATGGCTTTCGTGATAACGAAAGCGTTTCGCGCAAAGCAAGAAGCTCACGCGAATCTTTTCCTTTCGTGGTAAGGTTTACGCGCGATGCGTGAACACCTCGTCAATGAGGCCGTATTCCTTTGCCTGCGCGGCTGTCATAAAGTTGTCGCGGTCGGTATCGCGCTCAATCTCCTCCAGCGGACGGCCGGTATTTGCAGCAAGGATCTCATTGAGGTGCTTCTTTGTACGCAGGATGTGATCGGCATGGATCTGAATATCAGAGGCCTGGCCCTGCATGCCGCCCAGCGGCTGGTGGATCATGATCTCTGCGTTGGGAAGTGCAATCCGCTTGCCCTTCGCACCGGAGGAAAGCAGGAATGCACCCATGCTTGCCGCCATACCGATGCAGATAGTAGATACGTCGCACTTGATAAAGTTCATCGTATCATAGATCGCCATGCCCGCGGAAACAGATCCGCCCGGGCTGTTGATATACAGGCTGATATCCTTATCGGGATCCTGCGCTTCCAAAAACAGAAGCTGTGCCACGACCAGAGATGCGGTCTGATCGTTGACCTCGTCAGCGAGGAAAATGATTCTGTCGTTGAGTAGGCGGGAGTAAATATCGTAGGAGCGCTCACCGCGGCTGGTCTGCTCTACAACCATTGGGATGACTGCCATAATATAGATCCTTTCTGTGTCAGTGGTTTTTTGTGGGGACGGAAAGTCAAACCGCGGGCGGCTGCCTGATGCTCACCGCCCGCGATACAGTATTCGTTGATGTCTTTTGGAGAACGATCAGCCCTCAACGGTCTCTGCTGCATCGGTTGCTTCGTCAGCAGCCTCAGTAATAACGGCAGAATCCTTGACAAGCTCGACTGCCTTGCGAACACAGATGTCCTTGGAAACAGAGTCGTCGTCAATGTACTTCTTAACGTCATCTGCGGTCATACCGTAAGCCTTTGCCAGCTCCTCGTATTCAGCAGCGATCTCTTCTTCAGATGCAGTAATGCCCTCTGCTGCGACAACGCCCTCCAGAGCAAGGCGAGCCTTGACCTGGCGCTCAGCCATCGGAGCGAACTGCTCTCTCATACCGTCAAGATCCAGACCGGTGTACTTGAAGTAGGTCTTGAGATCCATGCCCTGCTGGCGCAGACGCATATCGAAATCTCTGACCTGATTCTCGACCTCGTTCTCAATCATCGCCTGGGGAATGTCACATTCCATATTCTCAACGATGTTTGCAATCAGCTGCTCCTGCACTGCATTGTCAGCAACCTTCTTCTGCTGCTCTTCCATTTTAGCCTTGAGATCGGCCTTATATGCGTCGAGCGTATCAAATTCGGAAACGTCCTTTACAAACTCGTCGTCGAGCTCGGGAAGCTGAACTTCCTTGATCTCATGCAGCTTGCATGCAAAGACTGCTGCCTTGCCTGCCAGCTCTGCTGCGTGATAATCCTCGGGGAAGGTTACGTTGACGTCGAACGCTTCGTCAATGGACTTGCCGACGATCTGCTCCTCAAAGCCGGGGATAAACTGACCGGAGCCGAGCTTGAGCGTGTAGTTCTCGGACTTGCCGCCGTCAAAGGCAACGCCGTCAACGGAGCCGTCGAAATCGAATACGACGGTATCGCCCATCTGCGCTGCACGGTCTGCAACCTCGATCTCACGGGAATTTCTCTGTCTGAGCTTCTCGATCTCAGCATCGATTGCTTCGTCGGTAATGACGACGGGAGCTGCGGTAACCGCAATGCCCTTGTAATCACGAACGGTAACCTCAGGCTTGACGTAAACCTTTGCAAGCAGGACGACACCGGACTTGTCGAGGGACTTGACGTCAAACTCGGGCCGGCTGACGATATCCGTAATGCCGGACTCCTTCAGTGCAGCCTCGTATGCATCAGGAATGATATCGTTGAGTGCCTCCTCGTAGAAGCAGCCCTCACCGTACATCTTTTCGATAATGGATCTGGGAGCCTTGCCCTTACGGAAGCCGGGGATATTCATCTTGCCGACGTTCTTCTTGTACGCCTTGTTGCAGGCCTTATCGAACACAGCGTATTCTACGCTGAATTCCAGCTCGCGTACGTTCTTTTCAGGGGTGGTAACGTTGATTAAGCTCATTGTATTTGGTCCTCCGGATGTTTTGTCAATCAAACAGAAGCCGAAGCATCCCGTGCTCCGTCAATCTGCAGTGTAGTCTGAAATTTTTTGCCTTACCTGTGGGCAAATTTCATTTTATTATACTCTTTATTCTCGCGATTGTCAAGCGATTTTCTTCATTTTCAATGGATTTTTACAAAAAATTCACAACCGTATCATGCTCTGCGCACGGTTTCGATCCTATGCGGCACAAAAGACAGATAATCTCCCGCTATCAGCGTGAAATCAATATCCATATAGCGCTTTATCATCGGCACGTCGTACATCCCATGGATGTGGCCGAAATAACAGCGCTCAATACCAAAGCGGTACAGCTCCAAAATGATCTCGTCGCAGATATAGCCTCTGAAATACGGCGGAAAATGGAGGAAAACGAGCATTTCCAAGGCAGTGCCCTCCTCCGCCATGATCTGCTCACGCAGGCGACTTCCCCCTCAAGGGACGTCCGCAGCCGCCCAACCTCGCGCGCAATCAGCTTCGCCGCATCGACCTCATTCGCCGTAACGACCTTTTTATCACCGGTATACCAACCGCGTGAGCCGCAAAGAATAAAGTTCTCGCATCGCACGGCGTTGTTATGAAGAAACGACATCGTGGTAATGCCGTGCGCATCAAAAAACGCCGTCATTTTCTTCACGGTATCCCACCAATAGTCGTGGTTGCCCTTAAGCAGGATCTTTTTTCCGGGAAGCGCGTCAATGAACGACAGGTCCGGCAGGGCCTGCTCAAGGTTGATTCCCCACGAAAGGTCCCCGGGGATGACGACCGTATCCTCCGGCGCAACCACTTCGCACCATCTCGTACGGATCTTCTCCGCATGGTCTGTCCACCGGGCACCGAATTTATCCATCGGCTTATCCGTCGACAGGGACAGATGCGGATCTGCCATGACAAATACAGACATTGGTGATTCGTTTCCTTTCCTTGCATAATTCGCCTCTTCCGCGTCCATACTGAACGCACGGGAGTCCGGTGGTCCGCCTCAGGGCGGCGCCTCCCGCAATAACTGAAAGGCGGAACACAGCAATGGGTCTTTTTAACTCGCTCGATACCGGCGATACACGCCACGGCGACACGCGCCACATCAAGGGCATCTCCTGCGATGTCCGCAACTGCGTCTACCACGACGGAGATTGCTTCTGCACCGCAGAGAAAATCGCAGTCGGTCCCAGCTACGCGACCTCGTGCACCGACACCGTGTGCGCAACGTTCAAGCAGAGAAATATCTGACGCACAGAGAAATGGCTGCCCCACCGGGCGGTCATTTCTGCGTTTTTCAGGGCTTTACCGCGCAGAAGCGGCAAGCGTTTCCGCTCTCATATCCGCCGCATCGATCACACGGTCAAAGCGGATCTCCTTCGTTTTCAGAGATGCAAGCGGCAGCGGGATCTCCGTGCCTGTCAGCGCGGACAGCATAGAAAGCGCCTCAAATTCATCCTCCGGAGCCTCTCCCGTAAGTGCGCGGCAGACGTTGGAGGCAAACTTATACGGGCTTGCCGTGGAATCCACGACCATCTTCGTCGTGTCACCCGTTTCTGCAATATACTGCTGCGCAGCGGAAAGGCCGACGGCGGTGTGCGGATCCACAACGTAATGATAGGTATCAAAGGTGCTGCGAATGACGCCTGCAGTTTTTTCCTCATCGCAGAAATAGCCGGAGAAGTCGGCATCTATGGCCGCCTTGGTATCCGCGTCCACCTCATATCTGCCATCCTTGGAGAGCGCATTCATGTACCGTGCGGTCTTTTCGCTGCCCACCTTGAGGAACAGAAGACGCTCAAGGTTGGAGGAGATGAGAATGTCCATGGACGGGGACATCGTGGTATAGAAGGGGCGGTTGCGGTCATACACACCGGTTTCAAGGAAATCGGTAAGGATGTTGTTTTTGTTGGAGGCGCACAGGAAGCGCTTGACGGGCAGGCCCATTTCCTTAGCCAGATAGCCGGCGAAGATGTTGCCGAAGTTGCCTGTAGGAACTGCCACGTTGATCTCCTCACCGGGCTTGATCTCGCCCGACGCGAGCAGATCGCAGTACGCGGAGAAGTAGTACGCCACCTGCGGCACAAGACGGCCCCAGTTGATCGAATTCGCAGAGGAGAAGAAGCAGTTGTTCTCAGCAAGCGCCTCTGCCGCAGTCGGATCGGAGAATATTCTTTTCACGCCGTTCTGTGCATCGTCAAAATTGCCGCGAATGGCGCAGACGTTGACGTTTCCGCCCTCCTGCGTTGCCATCTGCAGCTTCTGCATACGGGAAACGCCGTCCACGGGATAGTAGACCATAATACCGACCTGATCGACGTCGGCGTAGCCCTCAAGCGCAGCCTTTCCCGTATCACCGGAGGTCGCAACGAGGATAAAGGCACGTCTTGTTTCGCCGGTCAGACGAAGTGCGCCCGACAGAAGCTTCGGCATGATCTGAAGTGCCATATCCTTGAACGCGCAGGTCGGACCGTGCCACAGCTCCATAACGGAAACGGTATCGTTAAGACGGTGCAGCGGTGCGGCTCCGCCGGGAAAGCGCTCCGGCGCGTACGCGGATTCACAGTACGCAGCAAGCTCCTCTGTGGGATAATCGTCCAAGAATTTTCCGAGAATACGGGCCGCACGCTCCGGATATGACATCCGGCTCATTTCGACGATCTCATCCATGGTCACGGCTGGAATGGATGCAGGCATGAACAGACCGCCATCCGAGGCAAGTCCCTGCTTGATCGCAGCCGCGCCGCTGACGGAATCGGCAGCCGTGGTGCCGCCGCGTGTGCTGATGTAATACATATTGAATGCTCCTTGTATTTTTTTGAATATAAAGAACAGGCCGGACGCTTATAGCGCACGCCTGAGGAAAGCCTGTGCGTTTCCGCAGAACAGATCGGAAATCAGCGCATCGGAGTAGCCTCTCCGCGCCATTTCCTCATAGAACAGATACATATGCTCAATACCGCGCATAGGGAGAGGAATATCATCCCCAATACCGTCAAGATCCCCGCCGAAGCATACGTGACGTGCTCCGCCCAGGGACAGATAGTGCTCGATGTGGTCAACGGCACGCGCAACGGTGACCGCATTTGCAGGCGCACCGAGATGCAGCGTACAGAAGGAAATCCCGACGATGCCGTTTGCACGCATGATCTCCGTAAATTGCGCATCGGAAAGACAGCGGGTATGCCGATGGATGGAGGCGCTGTTGGAGTGTGAGGCAAAAAAGGGCTTCTCTGCCTCGGCACAGATCGCAGCGGTCTGATCGAAGATGGCATCGGATGCGTGAGAAACGTCGGGAACGATTCCAATCTCAAGCATACGCCTGAGTGCGGCTATACCGAACGGAGAGAGCGTGCCGCCAACGTCGTGTGCGCCGCCCATACAGGTATGTCCGCCCCATACGAGCGTGAAAAACCGAACGCCGCGCTGCCGGATGATATCCAGCCGGCGCAGATCGCCTGCAAGGAGCTTGCCGCCCTCTACGGCAAGGATATACGACTTGCCGCCGCGTGCCCAGACCGCCTCAAGCTCGGCAGCCGTACTGCACGCCGTAATCTCCGGGTGATGCTCACGACAGTGCTCTGCGTAATCACATGCGGTAAGAAACTGACGCCAGCACGCCTCCTCTGTGCGCCCGGCATCGGAATAGATTGCCATGATCTGCGTATAAAACGCAAAATCATCCACGCGGTCAAGAGAAATATGATGGGTTGTATTGTAAAAGCCGTCGTGTGCTGCACACATTTCGGTCAAGGTATCACAATGCGTATCGCACAGTCCGAAAGGAAATCTACTCATAGGAATTTCTCCCCTTCTGCTTGATAAATGCGCCCTTGATATAATTGATATCCAGAATCTCAGGCGGCTCTCCCTTGGTCAAAAACACCTCCGCTACGTCAAAGCGGATCTGTTTTTCCGTGGGACAGCGGCGCAGATACGCCGATGCAGCCGAAAGGATCCTGCGCTGCTTGTCGCGCGTCACGGCAGATGCCGGACGGCCCCAGCGAAGCATATCGGAGGTGACTTGTCTGGATTTGACCTCCACGAACAGGAGTCGGGCCTCATTTTCCGCGATGATATCGATCTCACCGCCTTCGCTGACAAAATTACGAAATACGATGGTGCAGCGGTGCGCTTGCAAAAACTGCACGACAGCCTCCTCGCCCGCATCACCGCGTGCCCGCATCTGATGATGATCGGACATGACGTTATTCCTTATCAAGAAATTTCAGAAACGTGGTACGGTGAATGGGGGATGGCCCGTGAAGCCGCACCGCATCCATGTGAGCCTTCGTCGGATATCCCTTATGTGCGGCAAAGCCGTACTGCGGATATTCGGCATCCATATCGGCGCACATTCTGTCACGGGTGACCTTTGCCAGAATAGACGCCGCCGCAATCGACGGAGATTTGGCGTCGCCGCCGACCACACATTCCGTACAGATGGAAAAGCCCCGTGAGGTATTGCCGTCAATGAGAGCGTAATCCGGAGAAACAGAAAGTGCCTCCACTGCCCGCCGCATCGCAAGCATGGATGCGTTCAGGATATTGATCTCATCGATCTCCTTTGGGGATGCACTTGCGATGGCATACGCCTGCGCCTGTGTACAGATGACGTCAAACAGTGCCTCTCTGCGGCGCTCCGTCAGCTTCTTGGAATCGTTGAGTCCCGGAATCTCAAGTCCGCGCGGCAATATGACTGCCGCCGCGACAACAGGGCCCGCAAGCGGACCGCGTCCGGCCTCGTCACATCCGCACACGGCGGTGAAGCCGCGCGCATACGCGCCCTCCTCATACTCCCACGTCAGCGGAACGATCTCCCGTTTGGTGCGGGCCATATCAGTTCTCCTCCCCCGCAGTCTGCTTCCTTTTTTCCTTTACGAGCGGCCGCTCAAGGGTGATGCGGCCGATCTTTGCGGAACGGAACTCATCGATCAGCGCACGCGCACAGCGCTCGGTGTTGACAACACCGCCCGCCATCAGAAATCCGCGCTTGCGCCCAATGACCTGAAAGAGATCCCAGTCGTCAAGATCGTCGTACTGCGCCAGATCACCGAGCTTATATCGCTCGGAAAGCAGGGCCGGGTACAGCGTACGCAGACGGCCAACAAGCGCGTATGCGATCCGCTCCTGGTCCATAATATCGTCCTTGATCGCACCGGTAATGGCAAGGTTCTCACCGACGATCTGATCCTCAAACTTAGGCCAAAGCACGCCGGGCGTATCCAAAAGGTCAAGACCGACGTTCGTCGTAACCCATTGCTTTGTCAGGGTAACGCCGGGGCGGTTTTCGACCTTTGCCTTCTTTCCGCCGGAGATCTTATTGATAAGCGAGGATTTTCCTACGTTGGGAATACCGACGATCATTGCGCGCAGGGT
The DNA here is from genome assembly GCA_017628075.1 of Clostridia bacterium. Classification (GTDB taxonomy): domain Bacteria; phylum Bacillota; class Clostridia; order Oscillospirales; family CAG-272; genus RGIG3925. Next base: position 4,542 of record JAGBZV010000029.1, on the reverse strand, counting down.
TCTTCCCGACATACCGCGAGAAGCATAGCGCTCGCGCTTGTCCGCCAGAATCTCCTCTACCGCCTGTGCCAGGCGGTCCATGCCAAAGCCCGTCACGCAGTCGGTAAACACCGCACGGCGGCCGCAGGCACGGTAATAATCCATCCAGATGCGGCCCGCCTCCGGGTCAGCAAGGGAGGATTTTGATAATATGGTCAGCGTAGGCTTCTGACCGACAAGCCGTCTGAGCTCCGGGTTCTTGGAGCTGTACGGGATCCGTGCGTCAAGCACCTCAATCACAAGATCGACCTGTGAGAGATTTTCCGTAATGAGGCGGCGTGTCTTGGCCATATGCCCGGGGAACCATTGAATAATATTTGATGGCATATCCGTTATCGCGCTCGTTTGTACGAATGCGTCCTTTCCTTCGAGTCCTCAGTCTACTGTGCCGAACGAATCCGTGGGCAGCACGCGGAACAGCACACGGCCAAGCACGAAACGCTCGTCAATAAGACCGATCCGCTTATCGCGGCTGTCTGTCGAGTGATTGCGGTTATCGCCCATAACAAAGATCTTACCGGGCTCCACCGTCAGCGGGAAGGTATAGTCGGATGCGTTCATATATCTGCCTGCCTCCGCATTGACGTACGGCTCCTCTACGGCCTTTCCGTCCACGTACACGATCCAATTCTGGAAGTCGATATCGACGACCTGCCCCTCCGTCGCAATCACACGCTTGACAATGGCTTCGTTGTCAAAGATGGTATTGGACTGGAAAACGATAATATCGCCGGGAGTGGGCTCGTAAAAAAGGTCGGAAACGAGAAGCACCTCACCATTGAAAAGCGTGCTTTCCATGGATGGGCCCGAAACGACCGCGATACGGCAGAAGAAGGTAAACAGTACGATGACGATACCGACCGAGTAGGCAAACAGCTCCACCCACTCAAACAGCTCCTTTGCCGCTGATTTTGGGGGACGCTCCTCCTTCTCCTCCTGCAGCTCCGCATCGTCCTGCTCAACGGCCCCGGGAAGCGTTTCGTATTCCGTTACTTTGATTTCGTTATTCTGCTGATTCATGCTTATATCGTTGCTTTCGCCAAACGAAAGCGTCCTTTCTTTTGGAATCACAGCCGCGGTGCGGCTCCGTATTTGTTTGTCACCTGCGCTATAGCGCAGGTCAGCTCCCGTTTACAAAAACAGGTCCATCAGCGTGTATCCGTTCTCCAGATACCGTCCTGCCGCGCGTGCCGTTTCCTCCGTCAGAGTGGAAACACCGCAGCACGGCGCCTCCTTCTTCCAGATGAGAAACGGAACCGGATCCATGGTATGCGTTCTGCGGCAAATGGGCGTAGGGTGGTCCGGAAGCACCATAACGTGGAAGTCCTCACCCGTGGATTCCAGGTAGGCAAACACGGGTGCCAGGATATCTGCGTCGATCTTTTCAATGGAGAGCACCTTATTTGCGATCTCCGCGCGGTGACCGCACTCGTCCGGTCCCTCCACGTGAATATATACGTAGTCGTATCCGTCACGGAAGGCGCCGATGGCGGCCTCTGCCTTGCCGCGGTAATTGGTATGTACGTTGCCGGTCGCCCCCTCCACGTCGATGGAGGTCATACCGGCGCAAATGCCAATTCCCTTAATCAGGTCAACTGCGGAAATCACCGCACCGCGCAGTCCCCACTTTTCCTTGAAATCGGGAAGCGCAGGCTTCCTTCCGGGGCTCCAGAGCCAAATGGAGTTCGCAGGCTTGAGACCGCGCGCACGGCGCGCCTCGTTGACCGGATGATGATTGAGTATCTCATAGCTGCGGCGCATCAGATCAAGGAACGGCGCACCGTCCTCTCCTTTGGGAAGATACGGACCGATAACCTCGCCGAGATGGTCGTGCGGACGCTCAAACGGATAGAGTGCCGGCACGTTATCCCAAAGCAGGCAGTGGCGGTAGGAAATACCGGTATAGAAATGGCGGTCATCCGTGTGCAGAGCCTCCTCCACCGCACGGATCAGAAGATCTGCTTCCTCTGTGGTGATCTCATCTGCGGAATGGTCAAGGATGATCTTATCCTCGTAGCGCTCCTGCTCCTCGGACAGCGTCACGACGTTACAGCGGATCGCAGTCTGCGTTTCGGTCATGGCAAGCCCCATGCTCAATGCCTCCAGGGGAGAGCGGCCCCGGGAGTAGATCTTGGGATCGTAGGAAAGCACCGCGAGGTTGGCGGTATCGCTCTCGGGAACCATCCCCTCGGGCACGTTGGAAACGGTTCCGACGCACGCCTCCTGTGCAAGCCGATCGGTCATCGGCTTATAAGCAGCCTCCATCGGCGTTTTATGACCAAGCTCGTCAATGGGCAGATCTGCCATGCCGTCCGCAAGTACAACCAGATATTTCATATAATTGGACCTCACTTTCGCCGCACGAAAGCTTCCTTTCTCTGAAAACCTTGATTTCGTTTTTCCGATTCAATGGGACACTTTGACCCATGATAGTATATTATACCACACATTCAGCCGCGGCACAAGGTGTTTGTGAAATTTTCTTCCGTAAATCTGTCAGAATTCTCTCAAAAAACCGTCGCAATACCTGTTCAGTGCATCAAAATCCATCGCGGCCGTATAAATGCGCTCCAGCGCTCCGTGACATTCACCCGCAAGCGCAAGCTCCGAATAAGCCCCCTCGAGAAGCGCACTCTGACATCTCTTTGCGAATCGCAGATACGATCTGTGACGGCGCGCCGCATCCGCATCGATAAACCGCCGTGTCTGCAGAGGCTTGCCGGCCATCGGCACACCGTACCGATCCCACAAATACCCAATCCCCGCATCCGAAAACCAAACGCCCTCGGTATCCTCGGGGCACAGCGGATCCGCGCACCGCACGTACGATACGCCCCGCAGCGCAGCGGCCTCACAAAGTGCCGCAAGAAACAGCGGCGCACCGTCCCCGCATACGGGAACGCATGCACCCTTTTTCTCAAGCGTCGGCAGATGCACACAGCCCTGCACCGAATGCGCCGTAAAGAAGCGCACCTGTACATCGGGGTGCGCCTGCGCGGCAAAGGCACGCACCGTGCGCCGTGCCGCAGCCCGCGCCTTTTCATGCAAAAAGGACTGACTGCAAAGATCGAGAATTTCCGCACGCACCGATCCCGCCGCACGCAGATACCGTCCGGCGCGGACGTAGTGTGCACGCTTCTGCTCAATGCGCGCGCGAATCTCCCCCGTCCGTGCCGCAAGTGCATCCGAATCAAGAAACGCTCCCAGATGCACGATCTGCTCCACCGCCCCTACGATGGCCGGATCCCCCGTATGCGGCGCGGTGCCGTCATATACGGCAACGCCGCGGGATGGAATGCGGATGCCGTCAAGCGAGGCGGTATCCGAGGAGCAATAGATATATTCGACTGCCTCTCCACGCCGCTCCGCCTCCTCCGCACAGCGCCGCAGAAACCACGATTTTCCCGTACCGGGCCCACCCTTCAAAATGTACAGCCTCTGCCACGCGCCGCCGTACGGATCAAATAACGATGAAAACAATGATCGGAACCCTCCGGCAGTATTTGCCGCACCAAAATACGCATATTCAACGCCGTTCGTGCTCATGATTCTTCTCCCCTTGGTTGTATTGGTTACGCTCTCATCGTATGCATGCGGTCAAAGTGGTGTGTCTGTCCTTTGCGGACCGCAATAATTATTGACTATTGACAAAACATCAAAGCCGTGATACAATGTTACGGTAAACCACAAAAACGGAGGACTCATCTGTGAAGGCCTATTCAATAATGACATTTAATCTTCTGTGTATCGACGTGACCGATGATCGTATCGCCCGTGTACTTTCGGCAATCCACACATCAAATCCCGATATTCTCGGCGTCCAGGAAGCAACGCCTCATTGGATGCAGCTGCTGCGCAATGCACTCCCTGGCTACGCCGACGTGGGCTTTGGCCGCGAGGGTGGCAACCGGGGCGAGCATTCCGCGATCTTCGTCAAGATCGAGCGGTTTGAAATTCTTGCCGAGAATACACATTGGCTGACCGATACACCCAACGTCTTCTCCTTTGTCGATGGAAGCCTCTGCCCACGCATTTATACATGGGCAAAGCTGTATGATAAAGCAAACGACACCGTCGTTTATCATGTAAACACGCACCTTGACCACGGTCTTGAAGAAGTCCGTATGATACAGGCGCGCCATCTATACAACTTCATCGCAGCGCTGGATGCACCCGTCACCGTCACCGGTGACTTCAATTATGAGGAGCGTACGAGTGCGGTATACCGCTACTTTACCGCAGGCGTTCTGGCAGATGCCAAGTACCTTGCAAAAGATCTCTATGCAGCAGCAACATTTCACGGCTACCGTGAGTTGGATTGGATCATTGACTACTGCTATCTGACACGCAATGCGTACAATGTAGAAAATTATCGTGTAATCGATGCACGCATTGACGGCGAGCATCCCTCCGATCACAATCCCGTCGTCGTCGTCGTGTCCGTCAATGGCTGAGATCGCACAGACAGACACGCTGTGCGGAGCAAAGGACGGCGCGCTCCGT
>JAGBZV010000028.1 GCA_017628075.1 Clostridia bacterium | reverse complement strand
GGCTCACCGAGCAGATGACGTCCGGTGTCATCTCCGAGCTGGAATATTCGCATCTTCTCAACAAGGGATATTGCGAGGTCCTCGGCAATCAGAACCGTATCCTGATGTTCAACCACGTCCCCAAGGCAAATATCCAGTCCATTGAGGTCCACAACGAGTACGGAACCTATACCTTCTACCGCGATTCCTCCGATAATTTCGTTATCAAGGGCGCAGAGGAGACCGCTTACAACCGTGAGCTGTTTTCCTCCCTCGTCGTATCCGCAGGCTATACCATTTCCATGACGCGCATTTCCGAAAACTGCGAGAACATGAGTGAATACGGCCTCGCTCCCGAAGATGCCCCCGCCCGGTATACGCTGACGACCACAAACGGCGTCACGCACACCGTATATATCGGAAAGCGGATCCCCACAGGCGCAGGCTATTACTGCTCCTACGAGGACAGACCTGCCGTCTACGTGCTGGACGCCTCTCTTTCATCAACGCTGCTCGCAGACGTCCGCAGCCTGATGACCGCAATGCTGACCTATCCCATTTCACAGTCCAACTACTATACCGTTACCAATTTCGATATCACGAAAAACGGCGAGCACTTCCTTCACGTCGATTACCTGACCGACGCCGAGCGCGTGCAGTACGGCGTGAACTCCGTATGGAAGATGGTCTTCCCCGAGGGCGGCTACACTCCCTCCAGCAGCGGCTACGACGCCATGCTGCAGTCCTTCGCTTCCTTTGTCGGAAACGAGGTGCTGGAATACAACGTGCTCTCGCTTGCGGATTCGGACGAATCGGCCGAGCTGACCGACGAGCAGCTGGCAACATTCGAAAAGTACGGTCTTGCCAAGCCCGCAATCATGATCAGCTTCGACTATACCGTGCCGAATACGGAGCTCACCATCACCAATCGCCTTTGGTTCTCCAAAATGAACGACCAGGGACAATACTACGTCTACTCCTGGCTCTTCGATCTCATTTCCGTCGTGGACGCCGCATCCTATCCGTGGCTTTCCTACGATCTGATCCGCTTTATCGACCGCCCCATCTTCCAGATGAACATCAACAACGTTTCCCGCGTTGAGATCTCCGGCGGTGAAATCGGTACGGATAAGATGGCCTCCGACTTCCGCCTCGTCGGTGACGGACAGGAGCTTGTCGTTACGGACGCCCTGAGCGGAACGGTCGTCGATACGCACAATTTCCGTCAGCTTTACAAAACGATGCTCTCCCTGGAGATTGAAGACTACACCGAAAGCACCAATACGGACGAAGCATCGTGCATCGCGGTCCTGCGCGTGACCACGAGAGCCGACGTCGTTACCGAATATCGCTTCTATGCGTACGCAACGCGCCGCTGCTTCTTTACCGTCAACGGTAAGGGTGAATTCTACGTCAACCGCGACATGGCAGCAAAGATGGTCGAGGATGCCAAGCGCGTCCTCGCCGGTGAAATCGTCGATTCCGACGGAAGAAGCTGATCCCCTAAAATAGCGCCTATCCCATCGGTACCGCTTTCAAACAGCGGTACCGATGCTATTTTTAATGCTAAAATGCGATTTTTCAAAAAAACAGTTGACAGAAAGATAACTGTATGGTATAATAAAAAACGATGTAGTTTTTCTGCACCTATTTTTTTTGCAGCTCTCAGCACACATTGTGCTGAGAACAACATCAACTGTTTTTGAAAACGAGAAGCATAAAATAAACAAGGACGGTGAACCCTTGAATCCAGCAAAGCATCCCGCACAGGACAATCTCATTCACGATGAGATGTCTGACCGCATCCTTCTGTGTGCCGAGCAGCTTGCCACTGCGGAGGGCGCACACACCCTGACCGTTCGTCGCATCCTTCAGACGATGAACATCACCAACCGCGTGTTTTACAACCGCTTCCGCAACATCGAGGAGGTCCTTGAGATCCTCTACCACTCCATGGTTGCAAAGATCCGTGAAAGCATCACGCCCGAGGCAACCGATTCCGCAGAAGCGTTTTTCCGGCACGTCACGACAATCGTCGAAAAATCCCTTATCATGTCCTACGAAAATAAGATGCAGTTCAACTCATATATTTTCGAAAACGACTCCCATTCACAAACCAACTTCGAATGGTGGCACAAAGAGATCAAAAAGCTCATTGAATACGCAAAGAACCAGCACTACATCCGCGACGTTGATGCCGACGTGATGAGCTACGCCATCTGGTGCTTCTGCCGCGGCTACAACGCCGATGCAGTCGGCCGCGCCCTCCCGATGGAGCACGCCCTCGCCAACTTCCGGTACAGCTTCGGAATTCTGCTTGACGGAATGCGTCTGCCCGTCGCTGAGGAAGCCATATAACCGATTACACCGTGTTACCGGTGTGTCCCGCAGATCACCGCGCCGCGTTCCATGAGAATGCCGTGCGCCATGAAAACACTCAAATGCCTCAAAGAAAGGATGCTTTTGCTCCTGCAAAAGCCATAGCTGTCATGAAAAAACATCTCCTTCACGAAAAGAAAGAATTTTTTTGCGTACGCGACCTCGTTGAATGGGCTGCCGTCACCTACGGAGAAGAAAAAAATCTGTTCTCCTTCCGGCGCGATCCGCACGATGAAGAAGTCGTTTCCATTTCCTTTGCACAGGTGCGCGACGACGTCCGTGCACTGGCAGTCAAGCTTGCCGCAATGGGCTGCACAGGCAAGCACTGTGCAATTATCGGCCGCATGACCTACGATTGGGCACTGCTGTACTACGCCCTGCTTTCCATCGGCGCAGTTTTGGTGCCGCTGGATCCGGAATGGAATGCATCCGATCTCGCAGATACCGCAGCGAAGGCAGAGGTACGCTTTCTGTTCATTGACGAATCGGCTGCAGAAAAGGCACCCGCGATCTCCTATTCCTGTGAGCTTATAGCAGATCCCATTCTCATGGCTGCAAAGGACGGCATGACCGGTATTCCCACTCTGCTGGAGGAGGGACGCGCCATCATTCTGGAATCCGATGGCAATGCGTACGACAGCGCATCCGTAGATCCCGATGCAATGTCCCTGCTCGTTTTCACCTCCGGAACCACCGGCAAGGGCAAGGGCGTTATGCTGTCTCAAACGGCAGTACTCTCCGATCTGTCCGACGTCATTCCGTACGTTGATTTTGCCGACAAAACCGTTGCGGTTCTCCCGCCGCACCACACCTACGGCTCCTCCGTTATGCTCATCGGCCACATGATGATCGGCTGTGAAATCTATATTTCCTCCGGCCTGCGCTATATCCAGCGAGAGCTCAAGGAGCAGCAGCCCGGACACATGGTGCTCGTTCCCTTGTATCTGGAAACCTTCTACCGGAAGATCCTTGCAAACGTCAAGGAGCAGGGCAAGGAAAAGCTTTTGTTCCGCATGATCGCAGCAAGCAACAGTCTGCGCCGCGTTGGTATCGATCTGCGCAAGCAGCTCTTTGCCTCCGTCCGAGACGCATTCGGCGGAAAGATCAAGATGATTATCTCCGGCGGTGCACCGATCAACCCGGAGATCCTTTCCTTCTTCGATTCCGTCGGCATCGACACGCTCAACGGCTACGGCATCACGGAATGTGCGCCCATCATCGCCGTCAACCGCACCAAAAACATCGTCCCCGGAACCGTCGGCAACGTGCTGGACATCGATACCGTCATGATCGATGATCCCAACGAGGACGGTGAGGGCGAGATCTGCGTCAAGGGCCCCAACGTCATGCTCGGCTATTATAAGGACGAGGAAGCAACGGCAGAAGCAATTGATGCAGACGGCTATTTCCATACCGGCGACTACGGACGGCTGGACCACACCGGCGTTCTGACCATCACCGGCAGAAAGAAGAATCTCATCATTCTTTCTAACGGTAAGAACGTATACCCCGAGGAGATCGAAAACGAGCTTGTCGCAACGCCCGGTATTCTCGATATTATCGTATACGAGGGACAGTCCAAGCGCGGTGTCATGCACAACGCCATCGTTGCTGAGGTCTATCCGGATAAGGACTATATTGAAAAGAACGGCATTACCGATATCAAGGCACATCTGCAGCCCTATATCAACGAATACAACAAGCGCGCCGTTTCCTACAAGAAGATCAAGATCCTGCGTGTCCGCGCAAAGGAATTCCCCAAAAACACGCTGCGCAAGATTCAGCGCTTCCAGCTCGATACAACGATCGACTGATATACAAATAGCAGCATCAGGTTTTAGCTTGATGCTGCTTCTTTTTTATCGATTGATCTCCGGCTTGTCAGTCCGTCCAAGCAAGTAGTCAAGCGACACGTTAAAATAGTCTGCAATGGCTATCAGCGTAGCGTAGTCAGCTTCCCTCTCCTGCGTTTCATAACGGGATATGCTGTTTTGCGACATCTGCAACTCAATGGCAAGCCGTGTTTGTGAAATTTTTTTTGCAACTCTCAACTCTTTCAATCGGATCATAATCTCTCCAACCCAAAAAAACAAAAAATCCTATTGACAATATTATACCATTATGGTATAATACTTATATCCCATTTTGGTATATAAGGAGTGACTATTACTATGAAT